>DASVTJ010000281.1:0-2260 GCA_036387635.1 Duganella sp. | reverse complement strand
AACCTGATCGACAACGCGCTGCGCTATTGTCCGGCCGGCAGCCGGGTCGAGATCGCGGCCGACCGCGATTCCGGCCGCGCGCGCATCGCCGTGCGCGATGACGGCCCCGGCGTCGACGAGGCCAGCCGCCAGCGGCTGACGGAGCGCTTCTTCCGCGTGCTGGGCCACGGGCAGGGCGGCAGCGGACTGGGCCTGTCGATCGTCAAGCGCATCGCCGACCTGCATGGCGTCGCTGTCGCCTTCGGCACCGGCTTGAACGGGGGCGGCCTGGGCGTGACGCTGGACTTTCCCTCCGAGCCTGGTCAGGCCGGATGATTTTAAGATACGGTTAATGTCCGCTCGGTGTAATGCGTTTGTGCCTGCAACAAACCGCAGGCCATCACTACGAACCGCAACGACCCACCACGACAAAGGACAGACCATGAAACGCATTCTCCAAATCTCCTGCATCACCGCCATGTTGGCCGGCTCGGCCTTCGCGATCGCCCAGCCGGGCGGCTACACCGGACCGTCCAGCAAGGCCGCGCCGGCCGCAGCGTCAGGCTATGCCGGCCCGTCGAGCGTGCCGATGATGACCGCCAAGGATCTGCTGGCCAAAGGCAAGGACGACCAGTACGTCAAACTGAAGGGCAAGCTGGTCAACCACAAAGGCGGCGAGGAATACGAATTCGCCGATCAGAGCGGCAAAATGACGGTGGAGATTTCCGCCAAGCGTTTCCCGGAGGGCGCCGCCATCGACCAGAACACGCTGGTCGAGCTGACCGGCGAGTTTGACAAGGAAACCTTCGGCGAGTCGACGCTCGACGTCAAGCAGGTCAAAGTGGTGACCAACTAAGCGGCGCCGGCGGCGCCCGAGTGTGCACGGGCGGCGCATTATTACCGGTTCACTCTTGCCGGCACGTAACGTTTTCCTGTATCTTGTGAAGTCCCTTTTGAATGAATTCACATACTGGAGCGCGCCATGCCACGTCAAGAAGTCACATCCGACCAAGTCGCCGAGGCGGCCGATCGTCTGCAAAGCGACGGTGAACGGGTGACGATCGAAGCGGTCGCGGAACTGCTGGACGGCGCCTCCATCAACAGCATCTACAAGCATCTGGCCGACTGGCGCGCGCGCAACGCCAAGCCGGTCGCCGCGCCCAAGCTGGAGCTGCCCGAGCCGATCGCCACCGCGCTCGGCCAGTGGGCGCAACAACTGGCGGAGGAGGCCGGCGCCGGCCCGCGCGAGGCGCTGGCGCAGTCCGAAGAGGATCTGGACACGCTGCGCAAATCGGGCGAAGAGTTCGAGGCCGAGCGTGACGAGTTGCTCGCCCAGGTCGCCAGCCTGAAGGAAACGATCGCCGAGCGCGGCGAGGAGATCGATCAATTGGGCATCGAGTTGCGCGACGCGCGCCGCCTCGCCACCGACGCGCTGGTCGGCAAGGCGAAGGACCAGCTGGCTATCGAAGGCAAGGAAAGCCAGCTGGCCGATCTGCGCGCGCAGATCGAGCGCAATGTGGCGGCCTCGGCCGCGCTGTCCGACGCCCGCCTCAACGCCGAGATGGAATTGATCGGCGCGGTGACGGCGCGCGACACCTTTGCCGCCGAGATCAAGGAGCTGCGCGCCAAGCTGGCCGCGCGAAACGCGGAACGCTCTAGCTAAGTCTGCTGTAACGGTACGAAAAACAACAACGCCAACCCTTGCAGGTTGGCGTTTTGCATTGCGCACCCGCTGGTCGCGGCGCCCCGTCCAGAGGAAGAAAACGGTTACCTCGATGCCGTCATAACGGTTTGGATATCGGAACGCGTAAAAATATGATTGGTTCGGATATTGTCCAATCCCTAAGATGATTGCTCAGCACAAAAAATTGTGCCGGACCTTAGCTTTTACAAAAAAATATAATTAGGAGACAACATGAGCGTACCTGTCAACGGGAGCCACGCGGCATCCCATCGCCTCAACATGAAATTGTCGGTCGCCGTGCTGGTTGGCGCGGGCGTCTTGAGCAGCGCGTCGGTGTGGGCGCAAGCGCCCGTCGAACAGACCGCGCCGGCCGAGACCGCGACCGTGGTCGTCACCGGCGTCAAGGCATCGCTGATCAAGAGCCTGGCGATCAAGCGCACCAACGACCAGGTCGTCGAATCGGTCGTCGCCGAAGATATCGGCAAGCTGCCCGATAACAATGTCGTCGAAGCGCTGCAACGCGTCACGGGCATCCAGGTGACCAACCGTTCCGGCGGCGAAGTCGGCACCTTGTCCATCCGTGGCCTGCCCGACGTT
>DASVTJ010000280.1:0-2203 GCA_036387635.1 Duganella sp. | reverse complement strand
CAGCTTTCGCAAGGCGGCGGCCGACCTGGCGCTGTCGGCGTCCGCGGTCAGCTACGCGGTGCGTACGCTGGAGGACCGGCTGGGAATCGGCTTGTTCAACCGCACCACGCGCAGCGTCGCGCTGACCGAGGCCGGCAAGCGCTTGCTGGAACGGCTGCAGCCCGCGCTCGGCGATGTGAGCGCGGCGCTGGAGGAGATGAACAATTTCCGCGCCTCGCCGTCCGGCACCTTGCGCGTCAACAGTTCGCGCGACGCGGCGCTGCTGGTGGTCGGGCCGTTGCTGGCGCGCTTCATGCTCGCTTATCCCGACATCCACGTCGATATCGTCAGCAACGACGGCTTTGTCGACATCGTCAAGGATGGCTTCGACCTTGGCGTGCGTTACGAGGAATCGGTGCCGGAGGACATGGTCGCTTTCGGGGTCGGACCGGTGCAGCGCTTTGTCGTGGTCGGTTCGCCGGCGTACTTCGCGCGCCATGGCCGGCCGCTGCATCCCGACGATCTGCGCCGGCACGATTGCGTGCGGTACCGCTTCCCAAGCGGTAACCTTTACAAATGGGAGCTTGCCAAGGGCGGCGTGCAGTTACAGCTCGACGTGCCGGGGCGCCTGTCGGTGGGCGATTCGCAACTGGCGTTGCGGGCGGCGGTCGACGGCGGTTGCCTGTCGTTTTTGCCCGAGCACGTGGTAGCCGATTTCGTCGCCGCCGGCAAGCTGGAGTGCGTGCTGGAGGATTGGTGTCCGCCCACGACCGGGCTGATGATGTATTACCCGCGCCAGCGGCAGATGTCGTCGGCCTTGCGCGCCTTTATCGACTTGGCGCGCGGCGTCGACGAGCGGCCGTCCTAGCGCGGACAGTTGGTGTAGTTCTTTCTGCCGTCAGGATAAATGTTGATGCAGTACGTCAGCAGCGCGGTGCTGATCTTGTAGGTGCGGGTCTTGTTCTCGCCGTCCGGCGTGCTCAGTTCCACCATTCTCGCGCCCTGATACCATTTCGGCGGCACCGCCGCGTGGGCGGCGTCGAAACCGCGTTGAAGCCTGGCTTGTTTGCTGTCGGGCGGCGGCAACGGTTCAGCGACCGGGAAGGTCTTGCGCAATTCCTGATCGATTCTGCCCGCGTCAAGCCGGGCCTGCGCCCGGATGCTGTCGGCGCTGGCCGTCGGCACCGGCGCCGCGCTCTGGGCGAACGGGTCGTGGGGTTCCGGCGCGCTTTCGGCGGGCGTTAATGGCGCCGCCGCGACCGGCTCGGCGACCGGGGAAATGTGTCTGGGCGCGGCCGGTGGCGGTTTGATGCGTGGCCGCTGCGGCTGCGGCTGCGGCGCCGCGTGCGGCGTTGGCGCCGTCGGCGTATGCAGCAGCCATTGCATGGCGTTGCCGCGTGCGCGCGAAGCGTCCGCCGGAGGCTGGCTTTGCAGCAAAAAATAAAGCACGACGCCATGTGCCAGCGCGGTGAGAAGCAAGCCTGGGTAATGACGCGGGCGGGATGGTTTCATGGCCGCAATTGTAGTCGGGCCGGCCAAGGCGCCTTATTTTTATCGCAAGTTTTAACGCAAGTACCGCCGCGCGCGCCCTGCGGTCTAAACCGGCGGGTCCTGATCGGCGCCGCCATGCAGCAGCTCGTGGTAGCGGAACGCCTCGTGTATGTTCTCGCGCAAGATTTGATCGTCCCACGGCTTGGTGTAGAAGCGGTAGATCTCGCCGCGGTTGATGGCGTTGAGCACCGATTCCAGATCGGCATGGCCGGACAGGATGATGCGGATCGTGTCCGGATACATCTTCTTGACCCGGCTGAAAAAATCGGTCCCGTGCATGCCGGGCATGCGCTGGTCGCTGATGATCACCTGTACCGGATGGATGGCCAGCAAGTCGAACGCTTGCTCGGCCGTCTCGGCGGTCAGCACCTGATAGCTGTCCAGGCGGAACAGGCGCTGGAGCGCGGCGCGGATCGACGGCTCGTCGTCCAGCAGCAGCACGGTTTGGCGTGCGCGCGCTTCGCAGTCGGGCGGCGGCGGCAGGCCCCGCTCCTGCCGCAGCAGCTCGGCGAAGTCGTCCGGCACCAATGGCCGGCTGAAATAATAGCCCTGGATTTCATCGCAGCCATGGCGCCGCAGATAGGCCAGCTGGGCCTCGGTCTCGACGCCCTCGGCGATGACCTTGAAGCCCAGGCTGTGGCCCAGCGCCAGCACCGAGCGCACGATCGCCGCC
>DASVTJ010000279.1:0-4842 GCA_036387635.1 Duganella sp. | reverse complement strand
CAGCGCCGAGATCACGGTGGTGAACAGCTTCTGCGTGGTCAGCTCGGTCTTGGCCTTGTAGTCGTTGATGTCGTATTCGATGATGACGCGCTGCTCGGGCGCCTGGCCCGGCTGGCCGGTGCGCAGCACCACGCGCACGATCGCGTTGTGCAGCTCCTCGCGGATGCGACGCGCCAGTATCAGGCCGGCGTCGTCGGTTTCCATCACCACGTCGAGCAGCACCAGCGCGATGTCGGATGTGTCGCGCAGGATGTCGAACGCTTCGCGCCCGCTGTAGGCGGAGAACAGTTCGAGCTCGCGGCCCTTGAAGCTGACATTGCGCAGCGCCAGCCGCGTGACGGCGTGGACGTCGACGTCGTCGTCGACGATCAGCACGCGCCAGCGGCGCTGGTCCGGCGCGCCCGCGCCCGCCGCCGGCGGCACCTCCTCATCCTCCTCGATCAGCCAGTCGTCGTCTGAGGCGTTTGAATCTGTCATACACAATCTCCTGGAAGGTGCGGCGGCCGGCTACCGGTGTGCCCGTGCCTAGCCTAGCATAATCAGATTCACTTCCCGTGACAAGCTCCATGGACTGGCAGCAACAAGGGCGCGGCTAATTGCGGGCCGCCGCTTTCCCACGCTCGTCACGGCGCGCCGACTCTGATACTCTTGTACGGCGACTGTCACTGACAGAATCAATATTTCAAGGACCACAACACCCATAACAAGGACCTTCGCCATGCAAGAAAACGCATCCAACGCGGCCGACATCGCCGGCCGGGAGTTCCTGGCCTTCACGCTCGGTTCCGAGGAATACGGCATCGACATCCTCAAGGTGCAGGAGATCCGCGGCTACGAAGTGGTCACCCGCATCGCCAACGCGCCGGAGTTCATCAAGGGCGTGATCAACCTGCGCGGCATCATCATCCCGGTGGTGGACATGCGCATCAAGTTCAACCTGGGCGAGCCGGTGTACGACCAGTTCACCGTCGTCATCATCTTGAACATCAACGGCCGCGTGGTCGGCATGGTGGTCGACTCGGTGTCCGACGTGACCACGCTGACGCCGGACCAGGTCAAGCCGGCGCCGGAGATGGGCACCGCCTTCAGTTCCGATTACCTGATCGGCCTTGGCACCATCGACGAGCGCATGCTCATCCTGGTCGATATCGACAAGCTGATGTCGAGCAAGGAGATGGGTCTGACGGATACCGTGGTCGCCTGAGACCAGGACGGCGATGGCGCGCTGATGCGAACACGCGAACACGCGATGGCGCGCGGGGGCTCAGCGCTTGGCTAATTGGCGAGCGAGGCGCCGTAGGCGGCGGCGCTGCGGCTTGGTGGCGGCGCGGCGCCCGCACTGGAGCCCGATCCCGAGCAACCGGTGCGGTTGGCGCCGAGGTCGAGATTCTGGTAGCGGATCTCGTACTTGCCGTTCGATAGTTTGTCGACCATGAGTTTGTCGTGCGCCAGCACATAGGCGTAGCGCACGTTGGCGCGCCGATCGATGTCGTAGATCTTGATGAACACCGCCGACGCGTTGTTGCCGTTGTCGAGCATCAGTTGCATGTCGTCGCCTCGGTTGCCGACGGTGAAGCCTTCAAGGTAGCCGGAGGCGGCCGGCCACGGCTCGCCGTTGGGCGCGACCAGCGTCTGGCTCTCGATTTCGCAATCGGGCGTAGCGCCCGGCAGCACGATCTGCGACATGGCCACCACCTTGACCGGCGCCGTCTTGGCCGCCTTGGCCCCCTTGGCCCCGTTGGCGCTATTGGCTTCGGGGTAGAACGGCTGGTGCACGGCCCACTCGTCGCGCTCGTCCGGTTCCTTTTCCTTGGCATCGGCCTTGACGTCGGCGCGCGCCTCGGCCGCGCGCGCGACACTGGCCTTGCCGCCCCAGGTGGTGGCCAGCAGCGTCGGCTCGGCGCCCATCATGCCGCCGACCCAGCCGATCGCCAGGCAACCGGCCAGCGCGCCCCACCACTTCCATTTGCCCAGCCGTGCCTGCGACGGCGGCGGCTCGTCGACCTCCTCCGGGCTCCAGCGGTCGGCGTCGTGGCGGTGCTTGTCGGCGCCGCGCCCGTCCTCGTTGCGGGTGCTCTCGAGCCACTCGATCTCCCACTCCTCGGCGGCGATCCACTCGTCGTGCTCCTTGCGGCGCTGGGTGTCGGACAGGGTGTCGTAGGCGCCGTTGAGAATCGCCATGATGCGCGCAGCCTTCTCATCACCCGGATTTTTGTCCGGGTGGTACTTTTGGCTGAGCGCCTTGTAGGCGGCACGTATGACTTCCTGCGGCGCCATACGCGACACTTTCAGATTGTCATAGTGAGTGTGTATCTTTCCCATTGTTCCAATTGGCGTTAACGCGGCGCTTAATCATGCATCATAGCCGATCCAAGCCGGTCCAACCCACCGATCGGACGACGAATGCCCTTGCTTTTCCGGCTATTGTGCCATTGCGTCTATAAACGATGACTGCGATCATGTACCGCAATGGCGTCGGGCAACTTTACGTTCTTTCCGATCGCCAGCACCTTAAACAATTCGCCCATCTCGGCCGGCGACAGCAACTTTTGCACCGCGCCCGCCCGCGGCAGGTAGTTCCGGGTGTCGGACGGATCGGTGCGCAGCAGCAGTTCGCCGATGCCGGCGCCGATCAGGAAGGCCGACTGGTTCAGGTAGCCTAGCACGTCGACGCCGGCGTCCTGCGCCGCCAGCGCCATCGCCGTGAAGTCGACGTGCGCGGTGATGTCCTGCAGGCCGGGATAGTAAAACGGGTCGGCATGCGCGTGGTGGCGGTAGTGGCACATCAGGGTGCCGGTGGCGCGCAGGCCCAGATAGTACTCGTGCGCCGGGAAGCCGTAGTCGAACAAAAAGGCGGCGTTGGCGCCGCCGTTGCGCAGCATGGCGCCCAGGGTCGCCATGAAGCCGCAGGCCACGCCGTGCACCTCGGTGACGTAACCGACCGGCAGTTCGGCGTGGCCGGTCATCTGGCGCTCGATCTGGGCCAGCAGCGCGGCATCGGCCGGCGTCTCCAGATAGTCGAAGCGGCCATCGCGGATGGTCACTTTCAGCTCCTGCCAGCCCTCCGGGTGCTTGGTGACCAGTTGCACCGGCATCGCGTCGAGCACTTCGTTGCCGAAGACGACGCCGTCGAAGGCGTCGGGGAAAGCGTCCAGCCACGCCACCTGCGGAAAATCGCGCAGCTTGTCCTGCTGGCGCGCGCGCAGCTCGCCGGACAGCTCGACGATGACATAGCGCTCGACGGCCACGCCGGCGGCGGCCAGCTCGGTGAGGATATCGAACGCCAGCTTGCCGGTGCCGGCGCCGAATTCGAGGATCCGCGGCGCGCTTTGGGCGATAATAGCGGCGGCGACCCGCGCCAGCGCCGCGCCGAACAGCGGCGTCAATTCCGGCGCGGTTGTAAAATCGCCATCTTCGCCCAGCTTGGCGGAGCCGCCGCTGTAGTAGCCCAGATCGGGCGCGTACAGCGCCAGCTCCATGAAGCGGGCGAAGGAAATGGCGCCGGCATTGCGTTCGATGTCGGCGGCGATCAGGTGCTGCAGCGCGTGGGACGCGGCCAGCGCGTCGGGGGAAGGTACGGGTAAGGACATACCGGCATTGTAGCGAATCGGCGCTCGGCCCGCACGCCGGCGCAAGCGCCTCGAAGCAGGCATACGGGTTGGCGCCGGGCCACCCACAACATTTTGAATATCAGCCATGACGACAGCGCAGCACGCACCAAGCCGGACCCCGGGTCCAACCTCGCAAGACAGCGCCCGCGTGGCCCTGGTGACCGGCGCCGGGCGCCGCATCGGCCGCGCCATCGCGCTCGGGCTGGCGCGCGCCGGCTGGGACGTGGCGGTGCACTACCGCGCCTCGCGCGACGAGGCGCTGGAGGTGGCGGCGGAGATCGTCGCGCTGGGCCGGCGCGCCGTCACCCTGCAATGCGACCTGTCCGACGAGGCGGCCGTGCGCGCGCTGCTGCCGCGCGCCATCGCCGCCCTCGGACCGGTGCGCTGCGTGGTCAACAACGCCTCGCTGTTCGACTACGACAGCGCCGCCGACTTCACCGCCGCCCGGCTCGACGCCCACATGCGCGCCAACGTCGCCGCGCCGATCCTGCTGTCGCAGGCGCTGCACGCGGCCAGCGTGGACAACGTAGGTCGAGGTGGCGAGCCGGCCGCCGTCATCAACCTGCTCGACCAAAAACTGTACAATCTCAATCCTGATTTTTTGTCGTACACCTTGTCGAAGGCCGCGCTGCACACCGCCACCACGATGCTGGCGCAGCAGCTGGCGCCGGCGGTGCGGGTGGTTGGCGTGGCGCCGGGCATCACGATGGTGTCCGGCGACCAGACCGAAGCCGGTTTCGCCAACGCGCACCAGCAAACGCCGCTGGGCCGCTCCAGCACCCCCGAGGACATCGCCGACAGTGTCGTCTACGCCGCCTCGGCGCGCGCCATGACCGGCACCACGTTGCTGGTCGACGGCGGCCAGCACCTGATGCCGCTGCCGCGCGACGTCATGTTTTTGGCCAAATAACGAATAAGTAAAATTCAAATCGAAAGAAGGTAATCCATGTTGTCCGCCCTGAGCCACCCGAGTCTGACCGACTGCCGCCGCCTGTTCCTGCGCAATTACGAAGTGCTGATCAACATCGGCGTCTATGAATTCGAAAAAAAGGGCGAACAGCGGCTGTTGATCAACGTCGACCTGTACATCCCGCTGGCGGTGTCGACGCCGACCAACGACCAGCTCGACGAAGTGGTCGACTATGACTTCATCCGCGACACCATCGCCAAGCTGATGGCGCGCGGCCACGTGCAGCTGCAGGAAAGCCTGTGCGACGACATCGTGCGCGCG
>DASVTJ010000278.1:0-2911 GCA_036387635.1 Duganella sp. | reverse complement strand
GCCAGCGCGCAGTCCGCGCCGGCCGCTGCGGCCCAGGCCGGTCCACTCGACTTCTACACCGTCATCAACGTGGGGCCGCAGTACGCGTGGCCGCTGCTGAATGAACGCGGGCAGGTCGCCTACACCCTTTTTAATATGGTCCAGGCCACCAGCGGCTTCTTCGACGGCGAGCGCGTGCGGCCGATCGGCTCGCTGGGCGGCTACTACACGTCGGTGCGGGGGCTGAACAACCATGGCGTGGTGGCGGGCATCGCGGAAACCAAAAACGACCCCGGCGTGCCGCATGCCTTTACCTGGACGTCCGCCGGCGGCACGCGCGCGCTGTCCGGCGCCTCCGAGAGCGCCGCCTTCGGCGTCAACGACCGTGGGGAGAGTGTCGGCTGGGCGGCGGTGTCGAGTACTGCCGGGCGCGCCACCCGCTGGAATCCGAACGGCAGCGCCACGCCACTGGGGCCGCTCACGGGGTCGGGCGCGCAAAAAATCAACAAAGGCGGCCACGCGGCCGGCTTCGCGCCCAGCGCCGACGGCCCCTCCCACGTCGCGTTATGGGACCGGGTGGGAGCCGAAACCAACCTGGGGCCGGTGGGCGACGGCAGCTACCACGAACTGCGCCTCAACGATCGCAACGAGGTGGCCGGCCTGAGCGATGACGGTCCCGCCGGCCGCATGCAGGGATTCCTGTGGCGCCGCGACACCGGCAGGGTGCCGATCGACGCCGGCCAGTACACCCGTCTTGAAGACCTCAACAACCGTGGCGAGGTGGTGGGCGGCGCCGAAATCGGCGGCCGGTACACGGCGTTTTACTGGGCGTCGGGGCGCGGCGTGCTGCCGTTGCCGCGCGGCGCGGGCGAGATCAGCGTTGTTGCCGACATCAACGAGCGCGGCGAGATGACCGGGGCGCTCCAGCGGCCCGAGGCCCCGAACGCCTGGCGCGCGGTGCGCTGGCCGTCGTTCGCCGCGCCGCCGATCGACCTGAACGCGCGCCTGTACCGCGCGCCGGCGGGCCTGCAATTGTCGTGGGCGCTGAAGATCAACGACCGCGGCGAGATCGTGGCCGACTCGAATGCCGGCTTGGTCATGCTGCGCCCGGGCCCGCACGGCACCGCCGCGCCGGTGCTCGGCCCGGTGGTCGGCATTCCGGCCACGATCAATCCCGGCCAGGACGTCACGCTGACGGTGGGCTTCATCGACAGCAGCCGCACCGAAACCCACAAGGCCAGCGCCGTCTGGAGCGACGGCTGCGCGTCGCCGGCGCCGACCGTCACCGAGGCGGGCGGTGTGGGCCAGGTGCGGTTGCAACATCGGTTCTGCGCGGTGGGCTACCATGACGTCAAGGTGATGGTCACCGATTCGGGCGGTCGCGCCACCGAGCTGCGACAGGAATTCGTGGTGTACGGGCAGTCGCTGGCCGGCGGCGTGAGGCCGGGCCGTTAAGGGTATCGACATCGTCGTCGGCAAGTCCAGGGTCGGGTCCATCATTTCTACACGAGCTGAGCCTTCTGGACGCCACACGGATCGGCCCGTGTAGAAATGGCGGACCCTGACCCCGGATATAATGGCACTCTGTCCTATTCAAACCGCCATTGGCTCACATGACCTTCCTTAAAGAACCGCCCTACAAACACGGCACCGTCGGCCGCAGCGCCATCGTGCTGGTCAACCTGGGCACGCCCGACGCGCCGACCCGCTCGGCCGTGCGCCGTTATCTGAAGGAGTTCCTGTCCGATCCGCGCGTGGTGGAAATCCCGCGCGCGGTCTGGTGGTTCATCCTGAACCTGATCATCCTGCCGCTCCGCTCCGGCCAGTCGGCCAAGAAATACGCGACCATCTGGACCCGCGAAGGCTCGCCTTTGAAGGTGCACACCGCCGCCCAGGCGATGCACCTGCTGGGTGCGTTGGACGAGCGCGGCCACGAGAACCTGACGGTGGCCATGGCCATGCGCTACGGCTCGCCGTCGATTCCCGACGTGCTGGCCAAGCTCAAGGCCGACGGCTGCGAGCGCATCCTGGTGCTGCCGGCCTACCCGCAGTATTCCGGCACCACCACCGGCTCGATCTACGACGCCGTGTTCCAGCATTACGGCTCGGTGCGCAACATCCCCGAGCTGCGTTTCGTGCGCAACTACCACGACCACGAGGCCTACATCCGCGCGTTGCAGCAGTCGGTGCTGGCACACTGGGAGGCCAACGGCCGTCCCGACAAGCTCGTGCTGAGCTTCCACGGCGTGCCGAAGCGCACGCTGATGCTGGGCGACCCGTACCACTGCGAGTGCCTGAAAACCGCGCGCCTGCTGGCCACCGCGCTCAAGCTCAAGCCGGAGCAGTACATGGTCACGTTCCAGTCGCGCTTCGGCAAGGCCGAGTGGCTGCAGCCGTACACGGCGCCGACGGTGGCGCAGATGGGGCGCGACGGCGTCAAGCGCATCGACATCATGTGCCCGGGCTTCATCAGCGATTGTCTGGAAACATTGGAAGAGATCTCGATGGAAGTGCGGCACGACTTCGAGCAGGCCGGCGGCAAGGAATTCCATTACATCCCGTGCCTGAACGAATCGCCGGCCTGGATCACGGCGCTGGGCGAGATCGCCGAGCAGCACATGATCGGCTGGCCGACGCAGATGTCGCCGTCGCAGCACGACGAGCGCAGGAAGGACGCCGAAGTCGGCCGCGCCGCCGCGCTGGCGCTGGGCGCCGCTGATTGAGATGCCCTGAAAGCGGCGCCCGGCCGCTGAAAAAGTGACAACTTCACCACACCAACGCCGCGCCGCCATAATCAGCACTTGCGGTCGTTGAGTGCCAGCCTGTTAAAATAGCCACCTGTTGGATCAGTCCGATGCCGCCCGCGCGCGGCGCGGACGCGCGGTAGAGCTGATTAAATCGTGGGCAGAATAACCCTTGAAAACATAGGATA
>DASVTJ010000277.1:0-12559 GCA_036387635.1 Duganella sp. | reverse complement strand
GCAGCAGAAGCTTTATCTGGACAAGAACACGATCCTGGTCGACACGCCCGGCATGCTGTGGCCGAAGATCGCGCTGCCGAGCGACGGCTTGATGCTGGCCGCCAGCCACGCGATCGGCTCGAACGCGCTGATCGAGGAGGAAGTGGCGGTGTTCCTGGCCGACGAGATGCTGAAGTACTACCCGCAGTTGCTGGTGGCGCGCTACGGCTTCAAGGAGATCGAAACCTACGACGGCATCGCGGTGGTGGAGGGCGTGGCGGCCAAGCGCGGCTTCCGCCAGAAGGGCGGCGACCTCGATTTTGAGAAGGCCGCGCACACCTTCCTGGGTGATTATCGCAGCGGCACGCTGGGGCGCATTTCGCTCGAGACGCCGGCCTCGCGCAAGGAGCGCCTGGCGGTGCACGAAGCCGAAATGGCGATCAAGAACGCCGAGAAGGCCGCCCTCGCCGCCGAAAAAGCCAAGGCCTACGCCAACGGCAAGCGCGGTAGCTGACGCGCGCTAGCGCCTTAGCCGAAACGGAAACTGGTCACCGCCAGCGATCCCATAAACGCATCCTCGTGATACGGCTCCGCCGCCGGCTCGTCCTCGGCCGCGCCCAGCGCCACCATCAGCGGCAGCAGGTGTTCCTCGCGCGGATGCGCGATGCGCGCCGCCGGAGCCTTCTCCCACTCCGTCAGCGCCGCCGTGCGCTGCTCCGGCGTCAGCGCCATCGCCGCGCGCAGCCAGGCGTCGAACTGGTGCGACGCCACCGCGCCTTGCGCGTTGAACGCCCGCAGATTGTGGAAACTCAGTCCGCTACCGATGATCAGCACACCTTCCTTGCGCAATGGCGCCAGCAACCGTCCCACTTCCAGATGCGTCGTCGGATCGAGACCGTGTTTGAGCGACAGCTGCACGATCGGCACGTCGGCGTCCGGATAGGCCACCGCCATGGCGCTGAAGGTGCCGTGATCGAACCCGCGCTGGTCGTTCAGCCGCGCCGGATGACCGCCCGCGTCGAGCATGTCCTTGATACGCGCCGCCAGCTCCGGCGCCCCCGGCGCGTTGTACTGCACCTCGTAGGTGTGCGGTGGGAAGCCGCCATAGTCATACAGCATCGGCGGCTTGGCCGACGACGACAGCATGAAGTCGCGCCCCTCCCAGTGCGACGTCACCACCAGCAACGCCTTCGGCGTCACGCCGACTTGGCGCGGAATGTCGCGCAGCGATTCGGCCAGCTTGGCGTATTGATCGCCCACTTGATCCATCATGAACGGCCACGGCCCGCCGCCGTGGGACAGGAAATAGGTGGGAAGGGCTTGGGTGCTCATGGCGATGCTCCAATTATAAGGATGTGATATCCACTATATGGAGGCGATGCGTCGCGATCAATGCGGTAAATCTCGATAGATTCTATTCAAATAGTCAATAGCCCGGCCCGCGGCGTGGACCTGGCAGCAAAGCTTGGCGCCGCCCGCAAGCGTATAATGCCCGGCTTCCGGTGCCCGCGCGGGGATTCACATGCGCGGGCCGACGCCTCCTTTTGAAAACGATTTACCATGAATTCCTTCGCGCTTGTTCCGTCATCGGCTCCACGTTTGCTGGCCGCCGCCGTTTCGTTGTGCTTCACCGCCGCCGCCATCGTCCCAGTAGCCGCCATGGCGCAAGAGTCGGGCGCCGCCGCGCCCATCGCCGGCGCCCAGGTGGCACAGCTGCTGGCGCCTGTCGTCATCACCGGTGCCCGCTTCGACGCCGACCCGGCGCTGGCGCCGATCGGCGCCACCGTCATCTCGGCCGAAGACATCCGCCGCAGCGGCGCCAACAACGTCAACGCCGCGATCCGCAAGGTCGGCGGCGTCTACGGCCGTCAAAGCCTGACCGGCAGCCCCGATTTCGGCCTCGACCTGCGCGGCTTCGGCACCAACAGCAGCCAGAATCTGGTGATCGTCGTCGACGGCGTGCGCCTGTCGGAAAACGAATTGAGCGACGCCATCCTGTCGGGCATCCCGATCGACACGGTCGAGCGCATCGAAATCACGCGTGGCGGCGCCAGCGTGTTGTACGGCGACGGCGCCACCGGCGGCGTGATCAACATCGTCACCAAGCGTCCCGGCCAGCAAACCGGCCGTGGCAGCGTGTTCGTTGAAGCCGGCAGCTTTGGCGCGGCCGAAGCGCGCGTGAGCGCCGCGCACACGTGGAACGGCTTTGCCGCCGACGCCACGCTCGGCCGCCAGCGCACCGACAACTACCGCGACAACAACGAATTCAAGCAGACCCAGTTCAGCGGCGGCGCCCAGTGGTACGGCGACGCCGGCCGCGTGGGCTTCCGCTACGAGGGCGCGCGCCAAGATTCGCGCCTGCCGGGGTCGCTGAGCGAAGCACAGTTCAACGCCAATCCGCACCAGACCAATACCCCCGACGACAACGGCTCGCTCGACAGCGACCGCTTCACCGTTTTCAGCCAGTACCGCGTGGCGGGCTACGATCTGGCGGCCGATCTGTCGTACCGCAAGAAGACCGTGGACTCGACCTACGTTTTCACCAGCGGTCCTTCGTTCAGCACCTACGACAGCAAGCAAATTCAGTTTTCGCCGCGCGTGCGTCGCCTGGGCCAGATCGGCGGCATGCTCAACGAGGTGGTGGCCGGTATCGACCTGACCAAGTGGGAGCGGACCACGGAATCGTCGTTCTCGGCGGCCGACGCCAACCAGAAATCGAAGGCGATCTACGTGCGCGACGAACTGCGCTTCGACGCCGCCCACGAAGGCCGCGTTTCGGCCGGCGTGCGCCGTGAAATTTTCGACAAGGACTTCAGCGATCCGATAGCCTACGCTACCACCGGCTACAACGTTGTGCAGGGGTTGAACGCGTGGGAGCTGCAAGCGAGCTACATGCCGCTGACCGGCCTGACCGTGTTCGGTAAAGCTGGACAGAGTTACCGCGTCGCCAACGCCGATGACAACGCGCAGACGCGCGTCATCAACGCGGCGCTGCTGCCGCAAAAGTCGCAAGACCTGGAACTGGGCGCCAGCTTCGCCAACGCCGTACACAAGGTGACGGCGCGCGTATTCCGCCATAACCTGCGCAACGAGATATTCTACGATCCGACCACCTTCGCCAACGTCAACCTCGATCCGACCAAGCGCCAGGGCTTCGAGCTCGATGGCGAGCAGCGCATCAACGCCGACTGGAGCGTGAGCGCGCACTACCAGCACGTCGACGCCAAGTTCCGCGAAGGCGTCAACAGCGGCAAGGAGATGGTGCTGGTGCCGAAGAATACGCTGAGCGCCCGCCTGAGCTGGACGCCGGCCAGCGGCCAGAGCGCCGACATCGGCGCGCAGTGGGTCGACAGCCAGCGCAACGGCGGCGACTTCGATAACAGCTGCTCGACCAAGATGCCAAGCTTTACCACCGTGGACGCCCGCTACGCCCGCACGTTCGGCCGCTGGGAGTTCGCACTATCCGGCCTGAATTTGACCGACAAACAATACTACTCGCAGGCGTTCGGCTGCCGCGCCGGCATCTACACCGCCGACGGCCGCCAGCTGAAACTGTCGGCGCGCTACGAGTTCTAAGCGAAAAGTGTTAATCTCCTTTCGTGGCGCGTTTGTAGTGCGTTCATGACGCGATCACCTCGCCGCGACAGGCGGTTTATTTGGAAACGGGTAAGAAAATGAAAGAACTGAGTGACGAACGGAAGGCCGCCGAAGGCAAGGTGATGCATCTCTACAAGGAGTCGTCGCCGGTCATCGAGACGCTGTTCGAGTGGGCGTATATCAACCACGTCGCGTGGAGCCTGGTGGTGGTGTTGACGGGCTTTGTGTTCTGGCTGGTGGTGGCCTTGGCCAATGCAGAAAATCAGCGCTACGCGTTGATGACGAAAAAGTGCGAAGACCCGATGTTCAAAGGTGAAGTCGACAAAAAGTGCCTGCGCACCGTCGATTCGCGCGACCACTGGTGGCAGCACGTGGGCTACGCGCTGAAGCATACGAGTCCTGAAAAATAAGCTCAACAAAAATAAGTTTAATGACAAGCCCGCGCCAGCGGGCTTTTTTACAAAAGGCGTGCGATGAAACAGGTGATGGTGGTGACCGGCGGCGGCAGGGGCATCGGTGGGGCCACGGCGTTGATGGCAAGCCGGCGCGGCTACGCGGTGTGCATCAATTATGTCAGCAACGGCCAGGCGGCCGAACGGCTGCGCGCGCAGATCGCGGGCGAGGGCGGCGAGGCGATCGCGGTGCGCGGCGACATGGGCGTGGAGGACGACGTGCTGGCCTTGTTCGCGGCGGTCGATGCGCAGCTTGGGCCGGTCACCGCGCTGGTCAACAACGTCGGCGTGCTGGAACGGCAGTGCAAGCTGGCGGAGATGTCGGCGGAGCGCATGCAGCGCGTTTTCAGCACCAATATCATGAGCGCGTTCCTGTGCGCGCGGGAGGCGGTCAAGCGCATGTCGACGCTCGGCGGCGGGCAGGGTGGCGGCATCGTCAACTTATCGTCGGGCGCGGCCCGGCACGGCGGCGCCAACACGTATATCGACTACGCGGCGTCGAAAGGCGCCATCGATGTCATGACCTTGGGGCTGTCGAAGGAAGTGGCGGCCGAGGGCATCCGCGTCAATTGCGTGCGGCCTGGCGTGACCGATACCGACATCCACGCTAGTGGCGGTGTTCCCGACCGCGCCGCGCGGGTGGCATCGAGCATGCCGATGGGGCGTGTCGCGCAGCCGGAGGAAATCGCCGAGACGATATTGTGGCTGCTCGGGCCGCAATCGTCGTACGTCAGCGGCGCCATTCTGGATGTCGCCGGCGCGCGCTAATGCGCTAGCCTTAACCGTGGATCACCACCGTGCAGGTGGTGCCGGCCACCAGCGCCAGGTCTTTCGGCTGCTGGTCGATATGGATGCGCACCGGCACGCGCTGCGCCAGGCGCACCCAGTTGAAGGTCGGGTTGACGTCGGCCAGCAGCTCACGTCCGACGGTGGCGTCGCGGTCGGTGATGCCGTGGGCGATGCTTTCGATATGGCCGCCCAGTTCCGTCGCGCCGCTCATCAAGCGCACTTTGACCTGGTCGTTCACCTTCAGCAGCGGCAGTTTGGTCTCTTCGAAATAACCCACCACATAATATGAAGCGCTGTCGATGACGGCCAGCTTGGCCGCGCCGACGGCGGCGAAATCGCCCGGATGCACATTCAAATTGGTCACGTAACCGGTCACCGGCGCCCGCACCACGGTGCGCTCCAGATTGAGCTGCGCCAGATTGCGCGATGACAGGGCGGCCTCGTACTGGGCCGACGCGGTGCCGACCGCGAATTGGGCCGTCTCCATGCTCTCGGCGGAGATGATCGAGTTGTCCAGCGCCGCGCGGCGGCTGGCCTCCTTGCTGCGGCGTCCCTTCTCGACCTGTTGCGACGCCAGCATGGCGTTGGCCTGCGCTAGCGCGTTCTGGTAGCGCGCCTTGTCGACGACAAACAGCACGTCGCCGCGCTTGACCATCTGGTTATCGCGCACCATCACCTCCGTCACGGTGCCGGCGACGTCGGCGCTGATGGTGACCACGTCGGCCTTGATCCTGCCGTCGCGGGTCCACGCCGATTCCATGTAGTGGTCCCACGCCGTGCGGCCGATCCACAGGGCGGCGCCCAGCAATAACAAGGTCAGGCAAAAACGGAAAATTTTAGATGCGCTCACAGACAGCTCTCGTAGATGGTTTGGATGAGGTTTGGATGGTTGGTACGGCTTATTTATAGAGGGCCAACAGCAGGGCGCTGAAGATGCAGACGAACAGACACAGACGCACCAGCGCCGGATGCCAGCTTTGGCGGTAGGCGCCGACGTGGCTCAGCACACTGTCGAGCGCCACCTGCAGCAGCAGGCTGACGAGGAACAGCGGCAGCACGCCTGGCAGCAGTACGCCGAAAAAGTCGATTTCACGCGGCATGGTGTTCTCCTGTCGATAGCTGGTCCAGCAAGGACGTGTAAATGGAATGCAGGTCGGTCAGCGCCGTGTGCAGCGGCGCGCGGCGTTCGGGCGCGGCGTCTTCCAGCGCGGCGCGCACCGCAGTGCCGGCGTGCAGCAGCGATTCCAGCGTGGTGGCGCCGTGCGCCGGCGTCGGCGCGCGCAGATAGCCCGCCACCTCGCGCACCACCTGCTGCAAACCGTGGCGCGCCGGGCCGCCTGGCGACGCCGCAATTAGCTGGCGCAGCTCGATTACGGCGTGACCCAGTTCCAGCAGGGTCAAACCCTGTCGCACCACCGCGCGCGCCGCTTCGCTCGGCGCCGGGCCGGAGGCAGCGTTCAACTGGCTCAGAAGATCGCGTACGCGGTTGTCGAAGCGGCGCTTGAGGCGATGCAGCGAGGCGCTGCACGCGTTCAGCGCCTCGCGCCACAGCGCGGCGGCGACGTGGTCCTTGTGGCCCATCGTGTGCTCCGGCAGCACGACCTTGAACACCACGTACGCCACCGCCACGCCCATCGTCAACGACAACTCGCTACTGGCGAAGGCTTCGACGTCGTAGTGCATCAGATTCGACGGCACCAGCAGCGTGGCCGAGAACATGCCGATGCCGATGCCCACGCCGGCCCATTTCGGGCCGGTGCTCAAGTAGGAACCCAGCGCCAGCAGCGGCAGCGCCACCAGCACCATCGGGCCGAAGTCGTTCGCGCGCGTCATCAGCACGAACTCGGTGACAAAGGCGAGCGGCGCGGCGATCAGGAAGCCGGTCAGCACCTGCTGCACCAGCGCCGTCGGACGCGGCGACGACGACGCCAGCGCGCAGAAGATCGTCGCCATCAAGATCGCGTTGGCCATGAATGGCCATGCCAGCCAGTACCAGGCGGCGGCGGTGATCAGCAGCGTGGCGCCGGCGCGGAAACCGCTGGCGAAGACGATGGCCGGCGGCGTCTTCGGCGTGTAGGCGCCGGGGTCGCTGACCTGGCGGCGCGTCTTTTTCCCCAAGCCGTGATACAGCGCCGAGAATTCCTCCAGGTCGCGCACGAAGCGTTGCAACAGTTCGATCGCGGTGTCGAAGTCAATTTGCTGCGGGCGGCCAACCGGCGAGTCGTCGGTCAGTTGCGCGCGCGCGGTGGCGATATCGCCGGCCAGCTCCTGGCGGATGCGGGCGATGCAGTCCGGCGTCAGGTCCACTTTCATCGATTGCGCCAGGTGCGCGTGCATCGGTTCCACCAGCGCCAGCACCGGCCCGGTGGCGTTAGCGCGCAGGCGGTGGATCAGCCGGTGCAGCGTGTAGAAGGTGGTCAGCACCGTCATGAAAGCGGCGTTGAACGCGTGCAGCTGGCGCGTGTGCGCGCGCGCGTGATCGGCCTCGAAGAAGGCGGCGGCGCGGCCCGACTCCAGCGCGGCGATATCGGCGGCGAACTTCAGGTGGTTCAATTCCGCCTGCTCCGGCGACAGGCGCTGCTCCAGCACCTGCCGGCAGAAGACGATGAAGCCGGCGTAGCGCGTCTGCACCGTGCGCATGACCGCGTGCGAATGGCGGCGCGGGAAAATCACGTCGTGCACCACCGCCGAACAGATGATGCCCAGCCCGACCTCGGTCACGCGGGTGGCGGCCAGCGCAAACACGTGGGCCGGCGCGTCGATGGCGGGAACGGCGATCATGCAGGCGGTGTAGCCGGCCAGCACGAAGCTATAGGATTGCTGGTTGCGGTGCATGGCCGCGCCGCCGGTGCACAAGGCGATCCACAGCGCCACGCCGATGAACAGCATCGGCGGCGATTGCGGAAACAACGCGACCAGCAGCAGCGCGGCCGAACAGCCGACCAGCGTGCCGAGAAAACGGTAGAAGGCTTTTTCCAGCACCATGCCGCTGCTGGGCAGTGCCAGGATCACGGTGGTGGCGAGCGCAGTGGAGGGGGAGTCGAGGCCGAAGCGGAACGCCAGCCATAAAGCGGAGAAGGCCGCAAGCATCGCCTTGGCGACGAACACCCAACGCTGACCTTCGGTGTTGAACCAGTCGGCGCTTTGCGCCGCCAGCCAAGCGAATGCCTGATCGACCGCGCCGCCCCGCGCCGCCTTGTGGTCCTCTTTGTAATCCTGTTCGGGAGAGGCGGCGCGGGAAGGGGGCATCGTGTGGGCTCGGCTATGTGAGTGCTTCTAAATTATCCAGCTGCCGTTTCAGCAGCGCTTCCAGTTGTTTGACTTCTTCCGCGCTGTAGCCGTCGTAGGCGTGCGTGGTCGCCGCCCATACTTCGGGCAGCACTTTGGCGATCAGCGCGCGGCCGCTGTCGGTCAGCGAGATCATCACGCAGCGGCGGTCGCCCGGACGATTGCCGCGTGTGATCAGCCCCTGCGTTTCCAGGTCGTTGCACACGCGTGTCAGGTTGGCCGGCTTCTCCATGCAAGCCTCGCCCAGCGTGGAGGCGGTGGAGGTTTCGTCGTCCGAGCCGTACAACACAGCCAGCACCATGTAGCTGGCGTCGACCAGCTCGTATTTGCGCAGTGCGGCGTTGCTCAAATCTTTCATCCGTTTTTGGATGTGGTAGGTCATGCGCAGCAGGCGCATCAAATCCTCGGGGAATTCCGGCATGCGGGCATGGATGTTTTTCAGGCGTTTTTTAGTCGCTTCAAAACTGCTCATCGCCTTGCTCCTCTTATATTTATGAAGGATTGATTGTACTTTGAAGCTTGACGATTAATCTACCTTTATACCCCCGCCAAGCGCCGACATCAGTAAAGCGTAGTTATCCAGTTGTTTGCTTGCCACTTGTGCCATTTGCTGCTGCTCGTTCAGCAGCGTGATCTGCGCGTTGATGACGTTGAGCGAGTCGGTCATGCCGGCGTTGTAGGCGCGTTCGGCCAGTTGCTGCTGGCGCCGCGCCGACGCCAGCGCGCGCCGCGCCAGCCGGTCCTGCTGCTGAACGGAGGCGATGCGCACCACCGCGTTGGCGACATCCGACATCGCCTGCACCACGGCGGCGTTGTACTGCTCCACCGCGCCGTCGTAGATCGCGGTCTGGTTGCCGAGTTGACTGCGCAGACGGCCGCCATCGAAAATCGGCAGGCTGATGGCGGGCGTGATGCCGCGTGTTTGCGAGTGGCTATCAAGAAAGCGCGAAAAGCCCAGCGACTGCACGCCGACAAAGGCCGCCAGGTTGATGTTCGGGTAAAAGTCGGCCTTGGCGCCGGCGATGCGCGCGCCGGCCGCCTCCACGCGCCAGCGCTGGGCGACGATGTCGGGACGGCGTCCAAGCAGCTCCGCCGGCAAAGAAGCCGGCACCGCCTCGCCGCAGCCCGCTTCGAGGGCCAGCCTAGGCCGGGCGATCGTTTCACCGTCGCCCGGTCCCTTGCCGATCAGTGCCGCCAGCTGGTTGCGCAACAAAGCGATCGATTCGCCGATCTGCTCATGGTCGCGCCGTCCGGCCGGCAGCGTTGTTTCGATGTTGGTGACGTCGATGTCGCTCACCAGTCCCGCTGCGTGACGTTTGCGCGTGACTTCCAAGATGCGCTGACGCTGCGCCAGATT
Source organism: Duganella sp. (assembly GCA_036387635.1). Taxonomy (GTDB): domain Bacteria; phylum Pseudomonadota; class Gammaproteobacteria; order Burkholderiales; family Burkholderiaceae_D; genus Rugamonas. The sequence goes on along the minus strand of DASVTJ010000277.1, from coordinate 3,097 downwards.
GTCGGCGATGCTATCCTGTAGCGCGTAGTCGAGCGACAGCTGGATGTAGCCGCGCACGATCGCCGTTTCCAGCGTCAGCCGCGACATCTGCGCTTCGGCCGACGCCATGTGCACCTCGTCGAGCGCGGCGGCCAGCGCGTCGCGGTTGCGGCCCCACAGATCCAGATCGTAGGAGCCGGACAAGGTGGCGGTATTCTTCCACGCGTAGTTGCCGGCCAGCGGCGCCGGCACGGTGCTATGCGCCGAATACAGTTCGCGGTCCATGCTGGCCGTGGCATCGACGCGCGGCAAGGTGCCGGCTCTTGCGACACCGGCCAGCGACTCCGCCTGGCGCACGCGCGCTTGCGTCGCGCGCAGTCCGGGATTGTCGGCCAGCGCGGCGCTCACCAATTGATTGAGCTGTTCGTCGTGCAGCGCTTCCCACCAATGCTGCTCGGGCCACGCGACGTCTGCGCTGGCGGCGGCGATGGCCTCGCCGGCGTTCAGCTGCGCCGGTTTGAGCGCGACGGCTTGCGGCGCGACTTTGCCCATGTCGGCGCAGCCACCCAGCACCGCCAGCGCGCACGCCAGCATGGCGGCGGCGAGGGGGCGTGCAGGCAGGCGGCGGCGCGGGCTTGGGCGCGCAGGCATCATGCGGGTGGGCATTCGGCGATCAGCGTTGGACAGTCGACACGATTAATTTGCGAAGTGCTTTCTGGTCTGGGCGACGTCGAAATCGGCTTCGGTTTCCAGCAGCGTGCCGTTTTTGCGCGCTTCCAGGAACTGCTCCCGTACTTCGGCGCGGGTCAGTCCGAGCGATTGGTGCGCGGTGCTCGCGGCGGCAGCAGCGGCCGTGGTCGCGGCGCTCGAGGACACGGCGTTGCGCGCGGCGTTACCGCTGGTTGTAGCCTTGGCCCCGGTCGTGGCGGCGGCGCTGGCTGTGCCGGTGTTGGTGGCTGGCGTGGTTTGCGCGATGGCGGCGCTGCTGGTGGCGATGGCGAAAACGATGGCGGCGGCGCGCAGTACGGTGTTGGTAGAGGTACTCATGATGTGAACTCCTTCGTGTGTGATTAACATCAACTATATCTATGAATAGTACACTTGTAAAGTAAAACATCTCTATCGGAGCGATAGTGCCCGTGGTGCCGGGGGCGCGTGTCCGCCATATGCGTGTGGCCGCACGGACCGGCCGCCGCCGCGATGGTCAAATCAGGTTTTCATTGGAAGGAGCAGATCATGTCTGACAGTACACTCGACCTCGATAACGTCCCGGTGGGCAACGATCGCGTCCTGGGACGCGGCCACGGCACCCGCGCGCTCGGCCCAAGCGATAATTCGGATAGCGGCAGCGACGTCGCCGGCGATCCTGATCTGGCGCTCGACAGCGACACCGATGCCGAAGGCACCGGCGAACGCGCGGACGTCGGCATGAACGATGTGGAGGCGGGCGCCGATATCGGCTTCGATCACATCGAAGACATCCCCGACGCCGATGTCCTGGTGGATAGCGACTTCCACGATGTGGTGCCGCTGGAGGACGACGGCAGCGTGCCGGATGACGCGGTGCAGACGGATCCGGACCTGGAGCGCGACGAAGAGGCGCGCCAGGATTCGGAATCGGGTTCGCGTCCGTAAGCGGGTTCGCGTCCGTAAGCAGGGCAGGGTAGTGATATGGCGCGGCGTTGACGCCGCGTTAATCCAACAGGTAAAAGGCCGCTGGTTTCAGCGGCCTTTTTTTATTTGTGGACCGACGATACCGCCCATAGATTGACGTCGCCTTCCTGCGCCTGCTCGTCGATCGCCGCCAGTTCCTCGGCGCTGAAGTTCAGGTTTTCCAGCGCGGCGACGTTCTCGCGGATTTGCGCGCTGCTGCTGGCGCCGATCAAGGTCGACGTGACGCGCGGATCGCGCAGCACCCACGCCAGCGCCATCTGCGCCAGCGTCTGGCCGCGCGCCTTGGCGATCTCGTTAAGCGCGCGCACGCGCGTCAGGTTTTCCTCGCTCAGGTGAGATTCCATCAGCGAGCCGCCGCCGGGACGGTTGATGCGCGCGTCGGCCGGAATCCCGTTCAAGTATTTGTCGCTCAGGATGCCCTGCGCCAGCGCCGTGAAGGTGATGCAGCCGATGCCCTGTTTGCCCAGGGTGTCGAGCAAATCTTTTTCGATCCAGCGGTTCAGCATATTGTAGGACGGCTGGTGGATCAGGCACGGCACCTTCCATTCGTGCAGCAGGCGCGCCGCCTCGGCGGTCTTCTCGGCCGAGTAGGACGACACACCCACGTACAACGCCTTGCCCTGCTGGACCGCGTGCGCCAGCGCGCCCATGGTTTCCTCCAGCGGCGTGGCCGGATCGAAGCGGTGCGAGTAGAAGATGTCGACGTAGTCGAGGCCCATGCGCTGCAGGCTTTGATCGAGGCTGGCCAGCACGTACTTGCGCGAGCCGCCGCCCTGGCCGTAAGGGCCGGGCCACATGTCCCAGCCGGCCTTGGTCGAGATGATCAATTCGTCGCGGTACGGCTTGAAATCGGACTTGAACAACTGGCCGAAATTCGATTCGGCCGAACCGTACGGCGGGCCGTAGTTGTTGGCCAGGTCGAAGTGGGTGATGCCCAGGTCGAAGGCGGTGCGCAGCATGTCGCGTTGCGCGGCCAAGTCGTTCGTGTCGCCGAAGTTGTGCCACAGGCCGAGCGACATCGCCGGCAGTTTCAAGCCGCTGCGGCCGCAGGTGCGGTACTGCATTTCCTCGTAGCGGTGCGGTGAGGCGAGGTAGGTCATGTGCGTATCTCCAGTTAAAAAAAAGCCCGGCCTCGCGATGAGGGCCGGGCCGTTGCAGCCGGTTGCGCGATTAAGCGAAGTTGGCGGCTGCGAAGTCCCAGTTGGCCAGCGTGAAGAACGTCTCCAGATACTTAGGACGCACGTTGCGGTAGTCGATGTAGTAAGCGTGCTCCCACAGATCGCAGGTGATCAGCGCTTTGGCATCGGTGGTCAGCGGGGTGGCGGCGTTGGAGGTGTTGACGATGTCGAGCGAACCGTCGGCCTTTTTCACCAGCCAGGTCCAGCTCGAACCGAAGTTGCCGACGGCCGACTTGGTGAACTCTTCCTTGAATTTGTCGAACGAA
>DASVTJ010000276.1:0-9439 GCA_036387635.1 Duganella sp. | reverse complement strand
TGGCCGAGGACTATCGCGCCCTGCAACGCGTGCCCGGTTGGACCGTCGCGGGGGAGCCGGTCGCCGCCGGCGACGCGCAATTCGAGCTGTCGGTCGAGGTGCGCGAGCGCAGCGACGGTGGCGTGCGCGTCAACTTCGTCTATGCGCGGGAACTGTTCGACGCGGCCACCATGGAGCTGCTGGGCGTTCACTACGCGGCCATGCTCGACGCGCTGGCCCGCCAGTCTGGCCAGGCGGTCGGCGACGTGGCGCTGCTCACCACCGACGAAGCCCGGCGCATCGCCGCGTGGAGCGATGGCGGCGCCGCGTTGTCCTCGAGCGAATTGGTTCACCGCCTGTTCGAACAGCAGGTGCTGCGCAGTCCGGACGCCCAAGCCCTGCGCTTCGGCGAGCACGCGCTTACCTACGCCGCGTTGAACACACAAGCCAACCAGCTGGCGCACCATCTGATCCGCGCGGGCATCGTCCCTGACGCCGTGGTGGCAATCGCCATGGAGCGCTCCATCGAGATGGTGGTCGCGATGCTGGCGGTGATGAAGGCTGGCGCCGCCTACGTCCCGGTCGATCCCGATTATCCGCAGGATCGCATCGCCTATATGCTGGACGACAGTGGCGCCGCGCTGTTGCTGACCCAGCGGCACCTGCGGGACCGCCTGCCGCAACGACAGGGACTGGCGCTGCTCGAGGTGGACGGCTTCGTGCCGCAGGCGGGCGCCGAACACAATCCAGCCTTGGCGCTGCACGCGGAAAGCCTGGCCTACGTCATCTACACCTCCGGCTCCACCGGAAGGCCCAAGGGCGCGGCCAACCGCCACCGCTCGGTGTGCAATCGGCTCGCGTGGGGCCAGCATCACCAGCCGCTTGGCGCCGACGATACGGTGCTGCAAAAAACACCTTTCAGCTTCGATATCTCGTTCTGGGAGTTTTTCTGGCCTCTGACCACCGGCGCGCGTCTGGCGCTGGCCGGGCCGGGCGACCATCGCGATCCGCAGCGGCTGGTGCAGCTGATCGCGCTCCACCGGGTTACGACGATCCACTTCGTGCCATCAATGCTACAAGCGTTCATGGCGTTTTCGGGCATCGCCAATTGCGACGGCCTGCGACGCATCATTTGCAGCGGCGAAGCCTTGCCCGCCGAGTTGCAGACGGTGGTACTCGATGCGTTTGCGCGCACCGCCTTGCTCAACCTGTACGGTCCGACCGAGGCGGCGATCGAAGTCACTTACTGGGATTGTCGTGACGAAGGCGCGCTGGCGGTGCCAATCGGCCGCCCGCTGGCGGGTGTGCGCGCACATGTCCTCGACGAAGCCTTCAACGAGGTACCGCGCGGCGTCGCCGGCGAACTGTATCTGGGCGGGATCGCACTGGCGCGCGGCTATTGGCGCCGTCCGGGGCTGACCGCCGAACGCTTCATTGCCAATCCGACCGGCGCCACCGGCGAGCGCCTGTACCGCACCGGAGATCTGGTGCGCTGGCGCGCCGACGGTCAGCTGGACTATCTGGGTCGCATCGACCATCAGGTGAAGATACGCGGCTTCCGCATCGAGCTTGGCGAAGTCGAGGCGCAGTTGCGCGCCGACGCCGCCGTGCGGGAGGCGGTGGTCGTGGCCGAGGAAGGACCCGCCGGCACCCGGCTGCTGGCGTATGTGTCGCCGCAACAGGCGGGCCAAATCGATGTCGCGCAGCTGAAAGCCTCGCTGGCCGCGGCGCTGCCCGATTACATGCTGCCTTCCGTGATCATGGTGCTCGACGCGCTGCCGCTCAACACCAACGGCAAGGTCGATCGCAAGGCCTTGCCGGCGGCCGAGCAAGCATCGCAGCGCACTTACGAGGCCCCGCAGGGGGAGATCGAGGAAGCGCTGGCCCGCCTCTGGACCGAGCTGCTGGGAGGCCGGCAGGTGGGCCGCAACGACAATTTCTTTGAACTTGGCGGGCACTCGCTGATGGCGATGCGGATGGCGTCCACGCTGGCCAGCCACTACGCCTGGGAGATCCCGGTGCGCACCGTGTTCGAGGCGCCGACGCTGGAAGCGCTGGCGGCGCGGCTGGCGGCGGCCGGCATGTTGGCTGGCGCGGGTCCGCAAGACCGGCAGGACCGGTTGGCGCGGATGGACGATTTAATGAGTGAATTCGAGGTCTGATGCATGAAACTTGATGAGCAACTGCTGGCCCGCCGCTTTGCGGCGCTGACCCCCGAAGCGCGACGCGGCTTCCTCGCTAAACTGCGCGATGCGGGATTGAGCTTCGCCGAACTGCCGATCGTCGCGGCCGACCGCGCAGGCCCGTTGCCGCTGTCCTATGCCCAGCGCAGCCTGTGGCTGACGTGGCAGCTGGACACGGCCAGTCCGGCCTACAACATGCCTGGACTGCTGCACTTGAATGGTCGACTGAACAACGATGCGCTGCTGGCAGCGCTGGCGGCGCTGGTCGAGCGGCACGAGACCCTGCGCACCGCCTTCCGCGCCGGCGATAACGGCGAACCGGTTCAGTTCATCCTGCCGGCCGATACCGTCGTCACGCAAACGCTGGACCTGAGCGCGCTGCCGCATCCGGCGCGCGCCGAGGAGTTGAAGCGTTTGCAGCGGGCCTTCGCGCAATCGCCGTTCGATCTCGATAGCGCGCCGCCGCTGCGCGCCACGCTGTGGAAGACGGGCGATGATCAGCATGTGTTGGGCATCGTGCTGCACCATATCGCCGGCGATGGCCCCTCCGTGCGTATCTTGGTCGACGAGTTGCTGGTGTTGTATCAGCGGCAGTGCGGACAAGCCGCGCCGATGCTGGCGCCGCTGCCGGTGCAGTTCGCGGACCACGCGCTCTGGCAGCGCAACTGGTTCGAAGCCGGCGAGAAGGATCGCCAGCTGGCTTATTGGCGCGGCCGTCTGGGCGAAGAGCATGCGCCGCTGGAGCTGTCGTTCGACCGCAGCCGGGGCGCGCAGCGGGACATCCAATCCGGCGCCGACGCCGGCCGCCATGCATTCGCGTTGCCGGCCGAAGTGAGCGCGGGCCTGCGTACGCTGGCCCGCGAGCAGGGCGCCTCGCTGTTCATGGTGATGCTGGCGCTGTTCAAACTGGTGTTGTGCCGCTACAGCGGCCAGGCCGACATCCGCGTCGGCGCGCCGGTCGCCAACCGCCAGCGCGCCGAAACGCACGGCATGCTTGGCTACCTGACCAATGTGCTTGTGCTGCGCACGCAAGTCGATCTCTCGGCCAGCTTCGTCGATCTGCTGGAAGCCGTCCGCGAAACCGTGCTTGATGCCCACGCGTCGCCCGATCTGCCGTTCGACATGCTGGTGGAGACGTTGCAGCCCGGGCGCCAGCCCGGCGTGCATCCGCTGTTCCAGGCCAAGTGCACGCAGCAGGATGACCTGCCCGCCGTGTGGCGGCTGCCGGACCTCGACGTGCGGATCGAAAGCCTGTCCGCCGGCGAGGCGCATTTCGATGTAAGCCTCGACTTTATCGACAAGGCTGGCGGCATCGAGGCGGTGCTGGTGTATTCAGGAGCCTTGTTCGACGTCGCCACTATCGAGCGCTTCGCGCGTGCCTACGCGGTGCTGGCTAGCCAGGTGGCACGGGACCGCAAGACAACGCTGGCGCAGCTGGACCTCGGCGAGGCCTTGGCCGCACTGCCGGGCGACGAACACGCATGGCCCCGCGCCGACGTGATCGATATGTGGAACGATTCGGTTCGGCAGTGGCCGGACCGTAAGGCCGTCACCAGCGATGGCCGTTCCTACACTTACGCTCAGTTGGATGGCCAAGCCAACGCACTGGCGGTGGACCTGCTGGCACGCGGTCTGGCGACGGAAAGCAAAGTAGGCGTTATCGCCGGCCGCTCCTGCGAATTCGTACTTGGCATGCTGGCCGCGCTCAAGGGGGGGATGGTATGCGTACCGCTGGACCCGGCCTTGCCGCATCAGCGTCTGGCCTATCAACTGGAAAACAGCGAGGTCGCGCTGGCGCTGGCGGCCGGCGCACCCGATTGGGACACCGGCGTGCCGCTGATCGACCTGTCGTTCGACACAGCCCCGCGCGCAACGCCGCCCCGGGTGGCGTTGCCGCATCCCGGCCAGGCCGCGTATGTAATCTACACCTCCGGCTCCACCGGCCAGCCCAAGGGCGTGGTTGTCGGCCGTGGCGCGCTGGCCAACTACGTGCAGGGCGCGTTGGCGCGCATGGACCTGCCGTCGGCGGCGCGCAGCATGGCGATGGTCTCCACCGTCGCCGCCGATCTGGGACACACGGTGCTGTTTGGCGCGCTGTGCTCCGGCCGCGAACTGCATTTGATGTCGGCCGAATGCGCCTTCGATCCCGATGCATTCGCCGCGTACATGAACCATCATCAAGTGGATGTGCTGAAGATTGTGCCTAGCCACCTGCAGGCGCTATTGAGCGCGAGCCGGCCGCAGGATGTGCTGCCGGCGATGCGGCTCGTGCTGGGCGGGGAGGCGACACGCTGGCCGCTGCTGGAACGCATCGCCGCGCTGAAGCCCGCATGCCGGGTGCTTAACCATTACGGGCCGACCGAAACCACGGTCGGCATTCTCACCCAGGAGGCGGATGCGGCGCTGCACGCGGCGGCGACGTTGCCGGTCGGAAGACCGCTCGCCAATGCCCAGGCCTATGTGCTGGACGGCGATCTCAATCTGGTCCCTGTAGGCGTGGCCGGGGAGCTGTATCTGGGCGGCGCCGGCGTGGCGCGCGGCTATCAGGCGCGCCCGGGACAGACGGCCGAACGCTTTGTCGCCGATCCATTCACCGCCGGTGGACGTTTGTACCGGACCGGCGACCGTGTCCGCATGCTGGCCGACGGCAGCCTGGAATTCCTCGGGCGGACGGACGACCAAATCAAGGTGCGCGGCTATCGGGTGGAACCGAGGGACGTGGCGCAGGCGTTGCAGTCGCTGGCCGGCGTCGCGGAGGCCGAGGTGGTCACGCGCGAAGACCTGGGCGGCAACCTGCAACTGCATGCCTATGTGGTTGCAGCTACCGGCGCACCGATCGATGTTAGCGGCTTGCGCGAAGCGCTGGCACAGCTGGTGCCGGACTACATGGTGCCGGCCGCGATCATGGGCCTGGAAACCTTACCGCTGACCGTCAACGGCAAGATCGACCGCAAGGCGCTGCCCGAGATGACGCAGCCTGCTGCGCGCGAAACCGAAGCGCCGCAAGGCGACATTGAACAGGCGCTGGCCGAGATATGGTCGCAGGTGCTGCGCGTCGAAAAAATCGGCCGCCTGGATAATTTCTTCGAACTTGGCGGCGACTCCATTCTGACCTTGCAGATCATCGCGCGTTCGCGCAAGCGCGGGCTGCGCTTCACCCCCAAGCAGTTGATGGAGCGCCAGACCATCGCGGCGGTTGCCGCCGTCGTCAAGCTCGATGCCCCGGCAGCGGGCGCGCTGTCCGCGCCCGCCGTGTCGCCGCAACCGGCGACGACACCAGTGGCGAATTTTGCACCGACACCGGTTCAGGCCTGGTTCTTCGAGCAGCGCTTTGAAGACAACCAGCACTGGAATCAATCGTTGATACTTAGCCCAACGGAAGTCGTCGATCCGGCGCTGGTCGGGCAAGCGATCGATATCGTTGTGGCGCATCACCAATCGTTGCGCACCGCGTACCAGGCAAACGGAGACGGCGTCTGGACGCTGGCCGTCCAGCCTTGCGGCCAATCCGTCTTTGAGCGGATGGACCTCGGCGGGCAGGCCGATACGGCCGCCGCGCTGGCCCGCGCGGCCGATACGGCCCAGCGCGGCATTGCGCTTAAACGGCCGTTCAAGGCGGTGTGGATGGATCTTGGCGCCGGGCGCGCCGGCCGGCTGCTGCTGGTCGCGCACCACTTGGCCGTCGACGGCGTGTCCTGGCGCGTGATCCTCGAGGACATGCAGACCGTTCATCGCCAGCTGCTGCAAGGCCGCGTGCCCGCGCTGCCCGCCGCCACCACCTCGTTCCGGGACTGGTCCGCCGCGTTGGCGCGCCATGCGGCCAGCGCCGCGCTGGCTGCGGAACTGGACCACTGGCGCGCCGTCGCCGGTCCGACTGAACCGGCGCTGCCGGGCAACGCCGCCGGCAGCAATACCGTCGCCGATGCGCGCACGATCACCGTCGCACTCGACGAGGCGCACACGGCGGAACTGCTGGGCGACGTGCCGCAGGCTTACCGCACGCGCATCGATGAAGTGCTGCTCACCGCCGTGGCGCGTAGCCTGTGCGCGTGGGATGGGCGCGACAGCGTGCTGGTGGAGCTGGAAGGCCACGGCCGCGAGGAACATCTGTTCGACAGTGTGGACCTTAGCCGCAGCGTCGGCTGGTTCACAACGCTGTATCCGGTGCGCCTGGCTCCCGGCGGTGGCCAGGATATCGGCATGAGCCTCAAGGCGGTCAAGGAACAACTGCGCCACGTGCCGGACAAAGGCCTGGGCTACGGCGTGCTGCGTTATCTGAGCGACGCCGGACGCGGATTGGCCGATGCCGCCTATCCGCAGGTGACATTCAATTATCTCGGTCAGCTCGACCAGAGCTTCGAGGCCGGCGCCACGTGGCGCCTGGCGCACGAGAGCACGGGCGCCGAACGCGCGCCGGGCAGCCGGCGTCGCACTTTGCTGAGCATCGATGCCGACGTATATCGCGGCGAACTGCGTGTGCGCTGGACGTACAGCGCGGCGGTGCACGACGAGGCCATAGTGCGCGCTCTGGCGCAACGCTTCCAGGAGGAGTTGGAGGGATTGATCGCGCATTGCCTCGGTGGCGCGCGCGGCATCACGCCGTCCGACTTCCCGCTGGCGGGACTGACGCAGCCCCAGATCGATCGCCATCCGCTGCCGCTGGATCGACTGGTGGACCTGTATCCGCTGTCGCCGATGCAGTCGGGGATGCTGTTCCACAGCGTGTTCGATCCGTCCGGCACCGCCTATGTGAACCAACTGCGGCTGGATCTGGACGATCTTGATGTCGCCCGCTTCAGGGGCGCGTGGCGGACCATGATGGAGCGTCACGAGGTGCTGCGCACCGGCTTCCTGCAAGGCGACGTTCCGTTGCAATGGGTGGCGCGCTCGGTGGAGCTGCCGATCGACGAGCAGGATTGGACCGGCAGCGCCGACGCCGCCGCCTCGCTGGACGCGCTGGCGCGGGCGGAACGCGATCGTGGCTTCGACCTGGCGGCACCGCCTTTGATGCGGATGGCACTGGTGCGCCGCGACGCCGGACGTCATCACCTGATCTGGACCCGCCATCATTTGCTGCTCGATGGCTGGAGCAGCACGCGCCTGGTCGCCGAGCTGTTGTCCTGCTACGCCGGGCAGGCGCTGGCGCCGCAACGCGGACGGTATCGCGATTACATCGAATGGCTGTCCGAGCGCGATGGTGCCGCGTCGGAGCGCTATTGGCGCGTGTTGCTGGCGGAACTCGAGGATCCAACCCGCGTGGCCGCCGCATTCGGCCTGCAGGAGGGCGACCAACCACCCCCGAAATACGGTCATCTGAAACGCGTTCAGGAGTTCGATGCGGTTGCCACTGCGCGCTTGGCGGACTTCGCCCGCGCCGAGCGGGTGACCGTCAACACCGTGATCCAGGCCGCGTGGGCGCTGCTGCTGCAGCGTTGCACCGGGCACGCGCAGGTGTGCTTCGGCGCGACGACAGCCGGACGTCCGCCGGAACTGGCCGATGCCGGCGAGGTGCTGGGCCTCTTCATCAACACCTTGCCCGTGGTGGTCAGCCCGCAGTCGGACTGCCCGGTGGGCGATTGGCTGCGTCAACTTCAGACGCAGAATGTCGCCTCGCGTGAACACGAACATACGCCGCTGGTCGATATCCATCGCTGGGCGGGCACCGAGGGGCAAAGTCTGTTCGACAGCATCATGGTGTTCGAGAACTACCCGGTGGACCGGGCGTTGAACGCCAGCGGCGAAGGCGCATTGCGGATTGCGGGCGTGGAGGTGCTGGAAGAGACCAACTATCCGATGACCTTGACGGTGCACCTGGCGCAAACGCTGACCATCGGCTATGCCTTCCACCTGCGCGATTGGTCCGAAGCGCAGGTCGAACGCCTGGAGGGATATCTGCGCAATCTGCTGTTGGCGTTGTGCGACTCCGGGCAGCGGTGCCTGAACCAGGTCCCGATGCAAGGGGAGTCGGAGCGGGAACTGTTGGCACAGTGGGGCGGGGCGACAGCGCGCTATCCGGCGGAGGAACCGTTGCACCGCCTGATCGAACGTCAGGCGCAGGCCAATCCGGCGGCGACGGCGCTGCTGTTCGGCGACGAGACCCTGACCTACGCGGAACTGAACCTGCGTGCCAATTGTCTGGCGCACCATCTGATCAAGATGGGCGTGCGGGCCGACGTCAAGGTCGGCATCGCGGTCGAGCGCTCGTTCGACATGATGGTGGGGTTGCTGGGGATCCTGAAGGCCGGCGGCGCCTACGTGCCGCTGGACCCGGAATATCCGGCCGACCGGCTGGCCTACATGATGCGGGACAGCGGCATCGAACTGTTGCTGACGCAAAGCGCGGTCAAGGATAGCGTGCCGTTGGCCGACGGCGTGCACGTGCTGGAATTGGACGCGCTGGACCTGGGCGCCGAGTCCGACCACAACCCGCAGGTCGCGGTGCACGCCGAGAATCTGGCCTACGTGATCTACACCTCCGGCTCCACCGGCCGGCCCAAGGGCGCACAACTCAGCCACCGTAACGTGACCCGCCTGCTTACGGGGACGCGGGACTGGTTCCAGTTCGGCGCTAATGACGTCTGGACCATGTTCCACTCCTATGCCTTCGACTTCTCGGTATGGGAAATCTTCGGCGCGCTATGCACGGGCGGACAACTGGTGATCGTGCCGTTCTGGATCAGCCGCTCGCCGCATGACTTCCTGCAGCTGCTGCGCCGTCACAAGGTGACGGTGCTGAACCAGACGCCGTCGGCGTTCGGTCAGCTGATGCACGTTCCCGGCCTGTACGACGAGCGCCTTACACTGCGCGCCGTGATCTTCGGTGGCGAAGCGCTGGACCCGCAACGCTTGAAGCCATGGATGGCGCAGTGGGGCGACCAGCAGCCCAAGTTAATCAACATGTACGGCATCACGGAAACGACCGTGCACGTCACCTACCGCCAGATCACCAAAACGGACCTGGAAGACCAACGCAGCCCGGTGGGCGTGGCGATCCCGGATTTGGGGTTGCGCGTACTGGATGGCGCCTTGAATCCCGTGCCGGTCGGCGTGGCTGGTGAACTGTATGTCGTGGGCGACGGTCTGGCGCGTGGCTACCTTGGCCGTCCAGGCCTCAGTGCCGAGCGCTTCGTGGCCGACCCGTTCGGCCGGGATGGCGAGCGGCTTTACCGCACGGGTGATCTGGTGCGCTGGAACGATGAAGGCCAGCTGGAATACCTGGGCCGCATCGACCATCAAGTGAAGATTCGCGGCTTCCGCATCGAGCTGGGAGAGATCGA
>DASVTJ010000275.1:0-6485 GCA_036387635.1 Duganella sp. | reverse complement strand
TACCAGAAGGCCGAGGCCTTCAAGACCGTGTTCGGCATCGAGGGCGGCGACGCCAAGAACCGCATGCTGTCCAAGCGCGGCAGCGCCATCATCGAGCCGCGCACGAACCAATTGTTCGTCACCGACATCGCCTCCAAGATCGAGGACGTGCGGCGCCTGATCGCCAAGACCGACATCGCCACCAAGCAGGTGCTGATCGAGGCGCGCATCGTCGAGGCCAGCGACACCTTCACCCGCAACCTCGGCGCCAAGCTCGGCTTCGCCGACATGCGCACCATTCGCGGCGGCGACGCCGGCTACCAGATCGGCAGCGGCAACACCCGCGTCGGCATCGGCGGCAACCTGACCGGCGTGGGCGAAACCACCGGCCAGGTCAAGCTGACCGACAGCGCCTACAACAACACCCAGTTCATTAACCTGCCGGCGGCCAATATCAACGGCGTGCCGGCCGGCAGCATGGCGATCAGCCTGTTCTCGTCGGCGGCCAACCGCTTCCTCAACCTGGAACTGTCGGCGCTGGAGGCCGACGGCACAGGCAAGATCATCTCCAGCCCGCGCGTGATCACCGCCGACAAGTCGATCGCGCTGATCGAGCAGGGCATCGAGCTGCCGTACCAGGTGGCCACCAGCAGCGGCGCGACGTCGATCCAGTTCCGCAAGGCCAACTTGCGGCTGGAGGTGACGCCGCAGATCACGCCGGACGGCAACGTCGTCATCGACGTCGACGTCAACAAGGACAGCGTGGGCCAGGAAACGCGCGCCGGTTTCGCCATCGACACCAAACACGTCAAGACGCAGGTGATGGTCGAGAACGGCGGCACCGTGGTGCTGGGCGGCATCTACCAGCAGACCGAGCGCAACACCACCAGCAAGGTGCCGCTGCTGGGCGACGTGCCGGTGCTGGGCTATCTGTTCCGCACCAATTCGCGCACCAACGACAAGACGGAATTGTTGGTGTTTATTACGCCAAAGATCGTCGCCGAGCGGCTGTCGACACGGTAGCGCACACAGGCTTTTGTGTGATTCACTTAACAAGGGAAACACGGTCATGAAAAAATTCACGGAGTGGCTGGCGCTGGTGGCGTGTGCCGGATTATTGTGCGCCTGCGGTGGCGGCGGCGGCTCGCCCGGGGCCAATAGCGCCGGGGTGGCGCCGTCGAAGGCGGGCGGCGTGGTGCTGACGGCCAGCGCGGCGACGATCGCCTCGTCCGGCCTCGACGGCACCGAGGTGACGCTGACGGCCATCGTCAAGGATGGCGGCGGCAACGCGCTGGCCAACGAGACGGTCAGCTTTGCCACCAGCTCCGGCACCGTGACCAGCGCCAACCGCGTGACCAACGCCGCCGGCCAGGTGGTCGAAAAGCTCAGCGTCAAGGGCGACGCCTCGCCGCGCAAGATCACCGTGACGGCCAGCGCCGGCGGCAAAACCTCGAACGCGGTCACGGTCGACGTGGTCAACGCGGTGCCGACGTTGTCGCTGACCACCGACGCCGGCTCGCTGGCCTCGGCCGGCACCGCCGGCAACGAAGTGACGGTGGTGGCGCTGGTGCGCGACGCCAACAACACCGTCATGCCCGGCGTGGCGGTCGACCTGAAGGCCGATTCGGGCAGCCTGACCCTGACCAGCCGCGTCACCAACGCCCAGGGCATCGTCACCGAAAAACTCGGCACCGGCGGCGACGCCAGCTCGCGCGCCATCAAGGTGACCGCGTCCGTGGCCGGCGCCACGCCGGCCACCACCGTGGTCAACGTGGCGGGCAACATCCTCACCATCAACGCCGCGCGCACCATCAACGTCGGCGCCAGCGCCGACATCACCGTCAAACTGGTCGATTCGGCCGGCAACGCGCTGGTCGGCAAGCCGGTGCTGTTCGGCTCCAACGCCAACGCGCTGGTGGTCAAGGGCGGCGGCGCGGCCGTCACCAACGCCGCCGGCCAGCTGATCCTGACCTATGCGGCCAGCGGCGGCGGTGCCGACGTGGTCACCGTCAAGTCGATGGGGGAGACGGCGTCGGCCGGCATCGCCATCAACGCCTCGACCTTCGCCATCCGCTCGCTCGACGCCAACGGCAACGTGCAAAGCGTGGCCGCGATCGGCGGCTGCCAGCGGGTGTCGGTCACCGGCGGCCCGGCCGGCGACGTCGTCATCAGCAGTTCGCGCGGCACGATCTACGGCAACGCCGCGTGCAGCGCGCCATTGACCGGCGCCTTGCCGCTCAGCGGCGGCGCCGCCAGCGCCTACGTCAACGCCACCGGCCCCGGCGTGGCGACCCTGAAGGCCAGCGCGGCCGGCCTGAGCGCTCAGACCGAACTGGAGTTTGTCGCCCCGCTGACGGCGGCCGCCACCATCTCGCTGCAGGCCGATCCGGCCGTGATCGGCGCCAACACGGCCGGCGCCACCACGCAACAGGCCACGCTGCGCGCGGTCGTGCGCGACGGTCCGGCGCACAACAACCCGGTCAAGAACGCCGCCGTGACGTTTTCCATCATCACCGATCCCAGCGGTGGCGTCCTGACCCAGCCGTCCGATGCGATCACCGGCGCCGACGGCTCGGCCACCATCAGCTACGTGGCCGGGTCCACCGCCACGGCCACCGACGGCGTGCGTATCGAGGCGCGGCTGCTCGGCGGCTCGGGCGCCAGCGCGACCGTCGGCCTGACCGTGGCGCAAAAAACCCAGTTCATCAGCGCCGGCACGGGCAACACGGTCGCCACGCCCGACAGCACCACTTACCGGCAGGACTACGCCGTCATCGTCACCGACGCCGCCGGCAACGCCATGCCGGGCGTCAAGCTGACCGCTTCGGTGTTGCCGGTGCGTTACTTCAAGGGCATCCTGACGTATGCCCAGCCGCAGGGGCCGTGGGCGCCGGTGGTGGCCGCCAGCTGCGCCAACGAGGACCTCAACCACAACGGCATCCTCGACGCCGGCGAGGACCTCAACGGCAACGGTTCGCTCGAGCCGGGCATTCCGCTGACCGTCACCACCAACGTCGTCACCGACGCCGGCGGCCGGGCCACCGTGTCGCTGACGTACCCGCGCAACTTCGTCCACTGGCTCGACGTCAACCTCACCATTCGCGGCGCGGCGTCGTCCGGCACCGAGTCCTCGTACACCTCTCTGGTACACTTACTGGGATTGAGCACGGATTACAGCGCTCAGAACATCACGCCACCGGGCGTGACTAGCCCTTACGGGGTATCGGCATCGTGTAGCAACCCGCAATAAGCGCCGACAAGCGCCGACAAGCGCGACGAAGCGCACGAGGCCGTACCCGCATTTCGTTGGATCGTGCATGCAAAATGTGTTTTTAGTCGGCCTGATGGGGGCAGGGAAAACCACCATCGGCCGCATTCTGGCCCGCAAGCTGGGCCTTCGCTTCATGGATTCCGACCACGAGATCGAGGCCCGCACCGGCGCCTCGATCCCGTGGATTTTCGAGATCGAAGGGGAACCGAGCTTTCGCCGGCGCGAGGCCGACGTCATCCGCGAGCTGACCGGCCAGCAGGATCTGGTGCTGGCCACCGGCGGCGGCGCCGTGCTCGACGCCGACAGCCGCGCGCACCTGAAGGCGCGCGGCACGGTCATCTATTTGCGCACGACCGTGCACAACATCCTGCAGCGCACCGCGCACGACAAAAACCGGCCGCTGCTGCAGACAGCCGATCCGCGCAAAAAGCTCGAGGAATTGATGGCCGTGCGCGATCCGCTGTACATGGAAATCGCCGACGTCGTTATCGATACCGGCCGACCTAACGTACAATCGATGGTCCAATCCATTTTGACCCAGCTGGAGAGGCTGGCCTGCGAGGCCGCGCCCAACTGCGTCACCCAAGCGGAACCATCGATGAACGAAGAATCCACCATCCTGTTAAATGTCGACCTGGGCGAGCGCGGCTACCCGATTTCGATCGGCCCGGCGCTGCTGGACGACGGCGCGCTGCTGGCGCGCCACGTACACGGCGACAAGGTCGCCATCGTCACCAACACCACCATCGCGCCGCTGTACCTGGCGCGCGTCGAGGCGGGCCTGCGCGGCGCCGGCAAGCAGGTGATGACGATCGTGTTGCCGGACGGCGAAGAGTTCAAGAACTGGGCCAGCCTGATGCAGATTTTCGACACCCTGCTCACCAACAAGGCCGACCGCAAGACCACGCTGCTCGCGCTCGGCGGCGGCGTCATCGGCGACCTGACCGGCTACGCGGCGGCCAGCTACATGCGCGGCGTCGACTTCATCCAGGTGCCGACGACGTTGCTGTCGCAGGTCGATTCCTCGGTCGGCGGCAAGACCGGCATCAACCACCCGCTGGGCAAGAACATGATCGGCGCGTTCCACCAGCCGCGCGCCGTGATCGCCGACACCTCGACGCTGGAAACGCTGCCGGCGCGCGAACTGTCCGCCGGCCTGGCCGAGGTGATCAAGCACGGCGCCATCATCGACGCCGCCTTCTTCGACTGGATCGAGGCCAACATGGACAAGCTGATGGCGCGCGACAAGGGCGCGTTGGCCTACGCCATCGCCCGCTCGTGCGAGATCAAGGCCGATGTGGTGCGCCAGGACGAGCGCGAGGGCGGCCTGCGGGCGATCCTCAATTTCGGCCACACGTTCGGCCACGCGATCGAGAACGGCATGGGGTACGGCGTCTGGCTGCATGGCGAGGCGGTCGGCTGCGGCATGGTGATGGCGGCCGAGCTGTCGCTGCGCATGGGACTGGTCGACGAGGCGACCGTGGCGCGCATGCGCGCCGTGGTGGCGGCGGCCGGCCTGCCGGTCAAGGCGCCGGACCTGGGCGCGGCGCGCTGGCTCGAGCTGATGGAGGTCGACAAGAAGAACGAAGGCGGCGCCATCAAGTTCATCCTGCTCAAGCCGCTGGGCGCGCCGAGCATCACCAACGCGCCACGGGAGTTGCTGCTGGCGACCCTTGCCGCCTGCGTTTAAGGAGCCGCCGATGCTGCCCGAAGAATACCTCGCCCCGTACGCCGCCCATTCGGCAGATGGCGCCGGGCGTCGCTATCCCGAGGCGGCGCACTCGTCGCGCAGCCAGTTCCAGCGCGACCGCGACCGCATCATCCATTCGTCGGCGTTCCGCCGGCTCGAGTACAAGACCCAGGTGTTCCTCAACCACGAGGGCGACCTGTTCCGCACCCGCCTGACGCACAGCCTGGAAGTGGCGCAGATCGGCCGCTCGCTGGCGCGCAACCTGCGGCTGAACGAGGATCTGGTGGAGGCGATTTCGCTGGCGCACGACCTCGGCCACACGCCGTTCGGCCACGTCGGCCAGGACGTGCTCAACGAATGCATGAAGGCGCACGGCGGCTTCGAGCACAATCTGCAAAGCCTGCGCGTGGTCGACGAGCTGGAGGAACATTACGGTGCCTACGACGGCCTGAACCTGATGTTCGAAACGCGCGAAGGCATTTTGAAGCACTGCTCGCTGACCAATGCCCGCCTGCTGGGGCCGGTGGCGGTGCGCTTCATCGACCGCACGCAGCCGTCGCTGGAGGCGCAGCTGACCAATCTCGCCGACGAGATCGCCTACAACAGCCACGACATCGACGACGGGTTGCGCTCCGGTCTGATCACCATCGAGCAACTGGAGCAGGTCGAGTTCTTCGCGCGGTTGTGGCGCGACGTGCAGCAAACGTTCCCGGGACTGTCGGGACGGCGCGCGATCTATGAAACGCTGCGGCGCCTGATCACGGCGCTGGCCGACGACCTGATCGTCACCTCGAGCGCCTTGATTGCCGAGGCCGCGCCGAAAAGTATCGACGAGGTGCGCGCGGCGCCGCCGCTGATCCGTTTTTCCGATCCGATGCGCAAGGACGCGACCGAGCTCAAGCGATTCCTGCGCGACAACTTGTACCGCCATTACAAGGTCAACCGCATGCGCGTAAAGGCCAGCCGCATCGTGCGCGAACTGTACGACTCGTTCATGGCCGAACCGGTGCTGCTTCCGCCGGATTATCAGGATAAATCGGGCGACGTCGGCAAGCAGGCGCGCAAGATCGCCGACTACATCGCCGGCATGACCGACCGCTACGCCATCCGCGAACACCGCCGTCTGTTCTCGCTCGACGAGCTTTGAGTCGGCTCAAACGCGCACCCTTGATCATCCGCGCGGTTGGGACGATCATGGGTGATGGACGAGCAAATCACCCAACTCGATAGACGCCTGACCGCGGTGGAGAGGGATGTGGCCGCCTTTACGGCGGAGGCGCGCGCGCACTACGCCACCAAGGAGGACCTCGCCCGATTGGAGGCGCGGGTTGCCGTTATCCAGTCCAACTACGCGACAAAAGAGGATATCGCCAAGCTTCGCACCGAAATCCAGGCATCGGAGGCGCGGCTGAGCGCGCAAATAGCCGCCTCGGACATCAGGATTTCCAACTTGGAGAGCAGATTGCTGAAAAGCGAAAACCGCATGATGCGCTGGTCGCTGGGCATGATGGTCGCGCTGACCAGCATCTTCACCGCGGTCGTCAA
>DASVTJ010000274.1:0-1760 GCA_036387635.1 Duganella sp. | reverse complement strand
ATTTCGATGAACAGAGTGTAGGCAAAACGGCGGCAAAGATAATCAGGGCATAATGCATTCATACTTTTCACTTTATATGAACAATCATGGACCGTTTGAAAGCCATGCAGGCGTTTGTGCGCATCGTCGAGGCCAACAGCTACACCAAGGCGGCCGAAACGCTCGATCTGCCGCGCGCCGCGCTGACGGCGACTATTCAGAAGCTGGAAGCGTTTCTCGGCACGCAGCTGCTGCAGCGGACCACGCGCCGCCTGTCGTTGACGCCCGACGGCGCCGACTACTTCCAGAAATGCTTGGAGATCCTGCGCGCGGTGGACGACGCCGAGGGTACGTTTCGAGGACAGAGCGCCGCCAAGCCCAAAGGCAAGCTGCGCGTCGAGCTGCCGGGTGCCGTCGGCCGTCATGTGGTGATGCCGCGCATTGGCGATTTTTGCCGCGACTATCCCGATGTCGATCTGGTCATCTCGCTGAGCGAGCAAGTCAAGGATCTGACGCAGGAAGGCCTGGACTGCGCGCTGCGCGTGGGCGACCTGCGCGACTCGGCGATGATCGGGCGCCGCATCGGCGGCATGGCCTTCCTGACGTGCGCCGCGCCGTCCTACCTGGCCGCGCGCGGCGTGCCGCATACGCTCGACGATTTGCACGCGCATGTCGGCGTCACGCATTTTTCCGGGCTTACCGGCCGCCCGTTCGACTGGGATTTCGTCGCCGACGGCGCGGTGCTGACGATGGCGGTGCGCGGCGCCATCGCCGTCAACGAGCCCGATGCCTACATCAGCTGCGCGCTGCAGGGCATGGGCCTGATCCAGGCGGCGCGCTATCAGGTGCGCGATCACTTGGCCAGCGGCGCGCTGGTGGAGGTGCTGCCCGAGATGCCGCCGGCCCCCATGCCGATCTCGCTGCTGTATCCACAGGGGCGCATGGCGTCGCCGCGTTTGAGCGTTTTCGCGGCGTGGATCGCGGCGGTGTTCCGGGAAGACGTGGATCTACAAGCCTGACTTGCAAAAAGTGGTTGCCTACATGCTATCTTTATGGTCGGGGAAGTTTATAATGGCTGCATGAGAAAATATTCCCCCCTTTTAGCCGCTACGTCCTTGCTGGCGCTGCTGTCCGGCTGCGGTGGTGGTGGCGGCGGCAGCTCGCCGACCGCTTCCGCGCAACCGGCCACTCCTCAACCGACCCAGCCCAACAGTCCTCCGGTGTCCACCGCGTCCGATTGGCAAACGCTGGCCAACCGCTGCGAAAATCCACGCCCCGGCACCGCCGATGTGCGAGGATCGTTGACAGACGAATTGAATTGGGTGCGCCTGTTCTTTGCCGACACCTATCTATGGTACCGCGAACTGCCGACCAATCTGCGGCTCGAGAACTATTCACGTCCGGTCGATTTCTTCGCCGCGTATAAAAGTTCGGCCGTCACCGCCTCCGGCCTGCCGAAGGACCGCTTCCACTTCACCTACCCGACCGCGACGTGGGACGCGTTGTCCAGCTCCGGTACGGAGGTCGGCTATGGTTTGACATGGACCACCAACGCCGACCAATCCGTGTGGACGGTGGCGACGGTGGTGCCGTCATCGCCGGCGGCGCTGGCCGGCGTACGACGCGGCGATGGCCTGCTGTCGGTCGACGGCGTGCCGCTGACCGACAATTCCGGCGCCAGCGTAAACCGCATCAACGCCGGTTTGTTCCCGTCCACCGCCGGGCAGACGCACCAGCTGGCGCTGACGCGCGCCGGTGCTCCGCTGACGGTCAGCCTGACG
>DASVTJ010000273.1:0-7728 GCA_036387635.1 Duganella sp. | reverse complement strand
CCGGACATCTTGCTCCAGCCGTCGGTGG
Organism: Duganella sp.; assembly: GCA_036387635.1. Classification (GTDB taxonomy): domain Bacteria; phylum Pseudomonadota; class Gammaproteobacteria; order Burkholderiales; family Burkholderiaceae_D; genus Rugamonas. The sequence continues at coordinate 7,700 of DASVTJ010000273.1, read as the reverse complement.
CGACCTTGCCGTCCTTGGCGTCGAGGCCGACGATGATGTGGCCCGGGAAGGCGCCGCAGGCGTCGTGCAGGAAGCCCGGCTCCTTGACGGCGGCCGTGCCGATGATGACGTAGGTGATGCCGGCGTCGAGGTAGCGCTCGATGGTGTCGAGGTCGCGGATGCCGCCGCCCAGCTGGACCGGGATCTCGTCGAGACCGTTTTCCTCGGCATACTCTTGCACCACTTTCAGGATCGCCTTGACGGCGCCCTCGTTCTTCGGCTTGCCCGCGAAGGCGCCGTTCAGATCGACCAGATGCAGGCGGCGCGCGCCCTGCTTCAGCCAATGCAAAGCCATATCGGCCGGATCTTCTGAAAATACGGTGGCGAGTTCCATATCGCCTTGTTTCAAGCGAACGCAGTGACCGTCTTTGAGGTCGATGGCAGGAATGAGCAGCATGATGGTTTAAGTGTGTGAGGTGAGAGGGTTCGGGAAAGACAAAGGCACAGCTAACGATGAGCGATCAAGGGTTCCAGTGAACGAAATTCTTGTACAAGCGCAACCCGATCGCGGCGCTTTTCTCCGGATGGAACTGTGTGGCAAAAATATTATCACGAGCGACGGCGCAACTGAAGGGCGCACCGTAGACGGTCAGGCCAACGGTGTGCGCGCTCTCGTCCGGCTGGGCGAAATAGCTGTGCACAAAATAGAAATAACTGTTGTCGGGGATATCCTGCCACATCGGGTGAGACGCGTTTTGCTGGACTTGGTTCCAGCCCATCTGCGGCACCTTGAAGCGCGAGCCGTCCTGCTGCAACTGGCCGTCGAGCTGGAAGCGCACCACGCGGCCCGGCAGCAGGCCGAGACAGGCGGCGTCGCCCTCCTCGCTGCTGTCGAACAGCATCTGTTCGCCGATGCACACGCCCAGCAGCGGCTTGTTGCGGGCGGCCACCATCAGCGCCTCCTGCACGCCCGATTCGCGCAGGCTGCGCATGCAGTCCGGCATGGCGCCCTGGCCGGGCAGCACGATGCGGTCGGCGCGCTCGATATCGGCCACTTCGCCGGAAATGCGCACGTCGGCCTCGGGGGCCACCGCGCGCAGCGCTTGCGCGACCGAGCGCAGGTTGCCCATACCGTAATCAACTACGACTATTTTTTTCATGATCTGAATGTGCTGTGATTGTGCTGTGGTTGGCCATTACAGCCGTTACAGGCTGCCCTTGGTCGACGGGATGGTGCCGGCGGCGCGCGGGTCGAGTTCCGACGCCATGCGCAGCGCGCGGCCGAAGGCCTTGAACACGGTTTCGCACTGGTGGTGGGCGTTGGTGCCGCGCAGGTTGTCGATGTGCAGGGTCACCAGCGCATGGTTGACGAAGCCGCGGAAGAACTCCAGCGTCAGGTCGACGTCGAAGGTGCCGATCATCGCGCGCGTGAACGGGATGTGGTATTCGATGCCCGGCCGGCCGGAGAAATCGAGCACCACGCGCGACAGCGCCTCGTCCAGCGGCACGTACGAATGGCCGTAGCGCACGATGCCCTTGCGGTCGCCGATGGCCTTGGCCACGGCCATGCCCAGCGTGATGCCGACGTCTTCGACCGTGTGGTGGTTGTCGATGTGGATGTCGCCGGTGGCTTCGACATCGAGGTCGAACAGGCCGTGGCGGGCGATCTGGTCCAGCATATGGTCGAGGAAGGGCACGCCGGTGTTCAGCTTTTGCTTGCCGGTGCCGTCAAGATTGATCGAAACGCGAACTTGCGTCTCGTTGGTGTTGCGGATGATTTCTGCGGTGCGGTTCATGAAGGGCTAGCGGTGGCGATGGCGGTAATTTTAGGCTGCCAGCGATGCCGCGAAGGCATCGAGGAAGGTGGCATTCTCTTCAGGGGTGCTGACCGTGATGCGTAGACAATTAGCCATCACGGTATCCATTTTACTCAAGTTTTTAATTAATACCTTGTGGGACAGTAGTTTGGCGTTCACGGCGTCGGCGTTTGGCACCCGCACCAGCACGAAATTCGCCGCCGACGGGAACACATCGACGCCGGGCATGGCCGCCAACGCGGCCATCAGGTCGGTGCGGGCGGCGCGCAACGCGGCCGCCTGCTGGTTCAACACGTCCAGATTATCGAGCGCGAATTCGGCCGCCGTCTGCGTCAGAACGTTGATGTTGTACGGCGGGCGCACCTTGTCGAGCTGCTCCAGCAGTTGCGGCGCGGCCGACATGTAGCCCAGGCGGATGCCGGCCAGGCCAAGCTTGGAGACGGTGCGCATGACAACCAGGTTGTCGAACTCCGGCAGCCGGTGCATGAAGGTCTGCTGGGCGAACGGCTCGTAAGCCTCGTCGACCACCACCAGGCCGGAACCGTTGGCTTGCACCGCCTCGATGATGGTGACGATATCGTCCGCCGGGAACAGGTTACCGGTCGGGTTGTTCGGGTACGACAGGAACACCAGCGCCGGTTTGTGCCGGGCGATCGCCGCCAGCATGGCCGGCATGTCGAGCGTCATGTCGGCCTTGACCGAAACGCCGACGTAATCCATGCCGGCGAACCTGGTCGAGCGCGAATACATGACGAACGACGGCGTCGGCGACAGCGCCACGGCGCGGCGCTCCTGCTGCGCGCAGGCCATGCACAGGATCGAAATCAGTTCGTCGGAGCCGTTACCCAGCATGACGTCGTAGCCGGACGGGATGCCCAGCTTGGCGCGGATGCGTTCCTTGGTACTGGCGTAGGAGGCCACCGGATAGCGGTTCAACGTGACGTCGGCCAGGCGCTGCGCCAGCTCGCGCGTCAGATGCTCGGGCAGGTGGTAAGGGTTTTCCATCGCATCGAGCTTGATAAAACCGCTCGCGTCGGCGACGTGATAGCCAGGCACGGCGCGCACATCGGAACGGATGGTGTTGTTGATCAGGGTGTCGATGGAAGACATCTTACGTAAGCTCCTCGGGGGTGGCGGTACTGGGTTTGACTGCGGGTTTTTTTGTGGCGCGGGGCACAGGCTTCTTTTTCGGCGGCGCCGGCGGCAGGTCGGCCGCCGCCAGGCGTTCGGCGATGATGGCGCAGTAGTCGGCATTGAGCTCGAAGCCGACGAAATTGCGCCCGCAGCGCTTGGCGGCGATCGCCGTCGTGCCGCTGCCCATGAACAGGTCCAGCACCACGCCGTCGGTCGGGCACGAGGCCTTGACCATGCGCTCGATGATCTCCAGCGGCTTCTGGGTCGGATGGTCGGCGCGCTCGGGATGCTCGCGGTGCAGGCGCGACACGCTCCACAAATCCTTCGGGTTGTAGCCCATTTCCAGCCATTTTGCGCCGACGAAGATCGAGCGCGAACGCGCCTTCTTGGTTTCGGCGTCGTACGGAATGCGCACCGCGTCCAGGTCGAAGTAGTAATCCTTGCGGCGCACGAAAAAGCCGATGGTGTCGTGCACCGACGTGTAACTGCGCACGCTGCCGCCCATCGACGGCACCCGTCGGTCCCAGATAATCTCGTTCATCATCGTCATGCGCTGTTTCAGCAGCACGAAGATCTCCGGCGAAAAGCGCCAGGTCAGGAAGATATACAGGCTGCCGTTCGGTTTCAGCTTCGGCAGCGCGGCGTCGATCCATTGCTCGGTCCAGCGCAGGTACTCCTCCACCGTTTGGGAGTCGGAGTCGTTGCCGTAATCCTTGCCGAGGTTGTACGGCGGATCGGTCAGGATCAAATCGATGGAACCGTCCGGGATGCGCGCCAGGCCGGCCAGCGCATCCTCGCAGAAGACCTGATTGATCCAGGTTTCGTTGCCCGGCACGGTCATCTCAAGCGTCATTGCGGCGTCTTTAAACGCAACTCGGCGCTGCGGGCATGCGCCTGCAAGCCTTCGCCGTAGGCCAGTTCGGCGGCGACCTTGCCCAAGGTTTGCGCGCCCGCCTCGCTGACCATGATCACCGACGAGCGCTTCTGGAAGTCGTAGACGCCCAGCGGCGACGAGAAGCGCGCGGTGCGCGACGTCGGCAGCACGTGGTTCGGGCCGCAGCAGTAGTCGCCCAGCGATTCGGACGAGAAGCGACCGAGGAACATGGCGCCGGCGTGGCGGATCTTGTCGGCCCACTGCTGCGGGTTCTCGGCGGAGATTTCCAGGTGTTCGGCGGCGATGCTGTTGGCGATGGCGCACGCCTCGTCCATGTCGCGCACCTTGACCAGCGCGCCGCGGTCGGTCAGCGATGTGCGGATGGTTTCGTGGCGCGGCATCGTCGGCAGCAGCCGGTTGATGCTTTCCTCGACGCGCGCGATGTAGCCGGCGTCGGGGCACAGCATGATGGCCTGCGCCAGTTCGTCGTGCTCGGCCTGCGAGAACAGGTCCATCGCCACCCAATCGGGATCGGTGGTGCCGTCGCAGACGATCAGGATTTCCGACGGCCCGGCGATCATGTCGATGCCGACGATGCCGAACACGCGCCGTTTGGCGGCCGCCACGTAGGCGTTGCCGGGACCGACGATCTTGTCGACCGGTTGTATCGATTCGGTGCCGTGGGCCAGCGCGCCGACCGCCTGCGCGCCGCCGATGGTGATCACGCGGGTGACGCCGGCGATGGCGGCCGCGGCCAGCACCATCTGGTTCTTCACGCCGTCCGGGGTCGGCACCACCATGATGATCTCGCCGACGCCGGCGACGTGCGCCGGGATGGCGTTCATCAGCACCGACGATGGATACGCCGCCTTGCCGCCGGGGACATAGATGCCGACGCGATCGAGCGGCGTGATCTTCTGGCCCAGCACCGTGCCATCGGGCTCGGTGTAGCTGAAGCCTTGCAGCTCCTGCTTCTGGCGCTCGTGGAATACGCGGATGCGCTGCGCCGCCACTTGCAGCGCGTCGCGCTGCGCCGCCGGAATCGCCGCCAGCGCGGCCTGCAATTCGCTTTCCGGAATGTCGAAGGCGGCCATACTGGTGGCGCCGCCGTTGGGAATGCGGTCGAAGCGGTTGGTGTATTCCAGCACGGCGGCGTCGCCGCGCGCCTTGACGTCGGCCAGGATGCCGGCCACCGCGCGCTCGATGGCGTCATCGGTGCCCGCTTCAAACGCCAGCAGCGTGTCCAGGGACTTTTTGAAATCGGCTTGGGTGGAATCGAGCTTGGTGATCTGAATCGGCATGATGGAATCCGTGGTTATTTCGCTGGTTACTTCTTCGAGGCGCGTTCGAACGCCTCGATGATCGGTTGCAGACGCTCGCGCTTGAGCTTCAACGCGGCCTGGTTGACGATCAGGCGCGACGAAATCTCCATGATCGCTTCGACTTCGACCAGGTCGTTGGCGCGCAGCGTGTTGCCGGTGCTGACCACGTCGACGATGGCGTCCGACAAACCGACCAGCGGCGCCAGCTCCATCGAGCCATACAGCTTGATCAGGTCGACGTGCACTCCCTTTTTGGCGAAGTGCTCGCGCGCCGTCTCCACGAACTTGGTGGCCACGCGCAGGCGCGCGCCCTGGCGCACGGCGGTCTCATAGTCGAAGCCATTCTTGACGGCGACCGACATGCGGCAGGCCGCGATGTGCAGGTCGATCGGCTGGTACAAGCCCTCGCCGCCATGCTCCAGCAGCACGTCCTTGCCGGCCACGCCGAAGTCCGCCGCGCCATGCTGCACATAGGTCGGCACGTCGGTGGCGCGCACGATGATGACGCGCACGTCCGGATCGTTGGTCGACAAAATCAGCTTGCGCGAGGTCTCCGGGTTCTCGGTGACGGTAATGCCGGCCGCTTCCAGCAGCGGCAAGGTGTCCTCGAAAATACGTCCCTTCGACAGCGCCAGGATCAGCTGCTGGTTGACCGGGGCTTGGGCTTGGAATGCACTCATGTTTTACTTAATCCGGGTTACTTGATGCGTTTGATATCGGCGCCGACGGCGGACAGCTTCACTTCCATCTGGTCGTAGCCGCGATCGAGGTGGTAGATGCGGTCGATCAGCGTTTCGCCGCGCGCGGCCAGCGCCGCGATCACCAGCGAGGCCGAGGCGCGCAAGTCGGTCGCCATCACCGGCGCGCCGACCAGCTGCGACACGCCCTTGATGTGGGCGGTATTGCCGTCGGTTTCGATGGACGCGCCCAGGCGGTTCATCTCCTGCACGTGCATGAAGCGGTTCTCGAAGATGGTCTCGGTGACCTGGCTGCTGCCGTCGGCGATGCAGTTCAGGGCCATGAACTGGGCCTGCATGTCGGTCGGGAAGCCCGGATATTCGGTGGTGCGGAAGGTGACCGGCTCCGGGCGCTGGTCCATCTGCGCGCGAATCCAGTCGTCGCCGATGGTCATTTTCAGGCCGACTTCGCGCAGCTTGTCGAGCGCCGCATCCATGATGTCGACGCGGGTGTTGCGGATCGTGATGTCGCCGCCGGTGGCCGCGACGGCGCACAGGAAGGTCGCCGCCTCGATGCGGTCGGAGATGACGGCGTGTTTGGCGCCATGCAGCTCGGGCACGCCCTGGATCACCAGGCGGTCGGTGCCGATGCCTTCGATCTTGGCGCCCATCGCTACCAGCAGGTTGGCCAGGTCGGTCACTTCCGGCTCGCGCGCGGCGTTTTCCAGGATCGTCTCGCCTTCGGCCAGGGTGGCGGCCATCAGCAGGTTCTCGGTGCCGGTGACGGTGATCATGTCGGTGACGATGCGCGCGCCCTTGAGCTTTGCGCACTTGGCGTAGATGTAGCCGGCGTCGATGGTGATCTCGGCGCCGAGTGCCTGCAAACCCTTGATGTGCTGGTCGACCGGACGCGAACCGATGGCGCAGCCGCCCGGCAGCGAGACCTTGGCTTCGCCGAAGCGCGCCAGCAAGGGGCCCAGCACCAGAATCGAGGCGCGCATGGTTTTCACCAGCTCATAAGGGGCTTCCAGCTTGTCGATGCCGGCGCCGTTCAAGGTGACGGCGTCGCCGTCCTGCTTGACCTGCAAACCGGTTTCCTTCAGCAGCTTGAGCATCGTGGCGACATCGTGCAGGTGCGGCACGTTGGTCAGTTCCAGGTCGCCCGCCGTCAGCAGGCCGGCGCACAGAATCGGCAGCGCCGCGTTCTTGGCGCCGGAGATGGTGATGTCGCCGTGCAGGCGGTTGCCGCCTTGTATCAGGAGCTTGTCCATGCTTATCCTTGGGATTCTTCAGGGGTGAGGGTTTTCATCGACAGCGCGTGGATCTCTTCGCGCATGCGGTCGCCCAGCGCGGCGTAAACGATCTGGTGGCGCTGGATCGGGCGCTTGCCCGCGAACGCCGGCGAGACGATGATCGCCTGGAAGTGCTGGCCGTCGCCCTCCACTTCGAGGTGGGTGCATTCGAGGCCGGCCGAGATGTAGCCGTGGATCAGTTCTGGAGTGGTGGTCATGATGAATTCCTTAAATTAATGGCGCCGCTTTAATGACGTAACCTGTAGCCGCTGCGCAGCAGGCGGATCGCCGCCAGCGACAGCACGACGAGGAAGCCCGAGACGATGCCCAGGCTAATCCACGGGCTGGAGTCGGACTGGCCGAAGAAACCGTAACGGAAGCCGTCGATCATGTAGAAGAACGGGTTCAGATGCGACACGGTCAGCCAGAACGGCGGCAGCGAATGTATCGAGTAGAACACGCCGGACAGGAACGTCAGCGGCATGATCAGGAAGTTCTGGAACGCGGCCAGCTGGTCGAATTTTTCGGCCCAGATGCCGGCGATCAGGCCCATGGTGCCGAGGATGGCGGCGCCCAGCAGCGCGAACACGATAATCCACAGCGGC
>DASVTJ010000272.1:0-8092 GCA_036387635.1 Duganella sp. | reverse complement strand
CCGTCCGGGCTTATCACGGTGGACATGCGTGGATCGCAGTAGTCGCCCTGCATGCAGCTGGTCGGCGAATCGGCGACATCGAAGTAGCCGAGGATCGGGAACACGTCGTTGACCGCCGCACTGGTGTCGAACACGTAGACGCGCGGCTTCATGCTGGGATCGCGCTGCGGGCCCAGGTACATCACGTAGCTACGACTGCCATCCGGCGAGATTACCGAACCGTAGCTGTAGCCGTCTGCGTAGGCGCTGCCGTCGCTGACGGCAAACCGTCCCAGCGGTTTAAAGCTGCTGTCTCGCACCTTGATGGCATCGAAGATCATGCGGCTGCCATCGTGGTTTTGCGACGCCGTGGAATAGCCCGTAAAATTGGCATCGGGGCTGTTACGGAACACGCCATCGGCCGTACTGAGGTATTGCACGGGGGGAGACGGCGAGCCGGACGACGAGGGAACCAGGACCAGGTGTTCCCCGTCGCTCGACAAGGAGAACGCTTGCGCCAAATAATAGCTGGTGTAATCGGCGATGGTCGGACTGCCAAACTGGCGCGTGCGCAAGTCGAAATATGCCAGCGAGCTAAACCCGACCGGAACCCAGGCGCGGCCGTCATTGGTTACCGCCAAGCGTGATGACACATAAGCGTTGGTGGTCTGGGAGGCGCCCTGGAAGCTGGCCTGTAGCGCCAGCGAGGCTGGATCCAGCAGGGACAGCAGACCGGAGGTGCTGCTGACCACGAGCGATTTCCCATCCGGGCTCAAGGCCGCGTCATCGGCGCCGGCGATCGCCACGCTCGACGGCGACCAGCTGCTGCCGTTGTAGGCGTAGCGCAGCACTTTTTCCTGCCCGCGGTTCACCAGCAACAAGGACTGGCGTTCGGCATCGAAGCGCAGCGTGCCCTTGTAGCCATCGCTGGCCAGCGCTTGGTAGCCATAGCTGGCCAGCGCCACGGCCTTCACCGTCGCGGTACCGGTATCGAGTCCCATCACATTGCTGATGGAGAATCGCCCGGTATCGGCGCTGCCCGCCGTAACCTGCATGGTAATTTCTCTGTCGCTGACCAGTCTTGCATTGCTGGCGTTAATGCCGCTGATTTGCAGCGATCCCGCCAGATTGCCCAGGCTGTTGAAGCCGCGACCGTGCAGGTGAATGATGGTGGACTGCCCCGGTAGAACGGTGGCGGGTCCGGCGAAATGCAGCTCCGCTATTGCTTTTTTCAAGGTCACCGTGGTGGTGGTGGGCGGCACGTTGGCCGAATCGGTGCTGATGTTCACGATGGCCGTGTAATCGCTAAAGTTGGCGAGCTTGGCAAATTCAGCCGGATCGACCGCCACCTGCAGGTTGGACGAGTTACTGAGCCCGCTTGCATTGACCAGCTTGAGCCAGGGAGCGCCGCTCACTGTTGCGCGCCATTGCAGCGGCGCGCTGCCAGCCAGATTGATCGCGGTCTGTGCACCCAGGCTGCCCAGCGGCGAATTGGCTGTCGCCACCATGGCCGGCGGATCTTGGATCGACCAGCTCACGGGCAGATTGACCTGGATGTGATATGGCAGCTGCCACGGCGAACCTTTGTGCGGCTGCTTGCAGACCTGCGGATCATCCTTGCACAGCCGGATCTCCAGTGTACCGTCGTAAGTGCCGGCTGCCAGTCCAGTGGCGGTGCGCAGCTGTGCATCATAGGCGTATTGCGACACGGCCGTCACGCTGACCTGCGGCGAGATCACGCCTTTGCTGTCGAAGATGCCGACGTTGATAATGTCGGGAAAGTTGCAGGCAGCCGTGGCACGCACCGTGACGCCTGTGACGGAGCCCTGCTGCAGCGTTAAGGTCAGCGGGCTGGGCGACAGCGTCAGGCAGGGATCGTTGTTGATCGGCGGTGTGACGGTGACGCCCCCGTTATCAGGAGCATTGTTGGCGTTACCGCCTGCACCGCCACCGCCACCGCCACCGCCGCAGGCGCTGAGCATGGCGCACAGGAGGTAAGTAATGCAAAGTGATATCTTCTTCATGTAGATGTCTTCTTACTGGGAAACTTATCATGCTACCACGTAATTAAGTAAATTACAATTTCGCCGGGGCGCCGGGATGGTCTCAATAAAAAAGCCGCTCAAGGGGCTAATGAAGTTCAGTTAAGACTGAACGGCATTTTGTTTTGTGGTTGTAAACATCACGCCTTACGGTTAGTCTTCGTCGCGTGCTCGACGATCCCCTTCATTTCCTAGCTAATCGCCTTGAGTCGGCCGACTGGCGCCGGCTGGGGAACGCTTGCCCGTTGAGTGGATGGAGCAGGCGGTTGAACGTCTTCCGGCGGAGAGTTTCTCGAGAGCTCCGCGACCTCGGTCGATTGCGCGCGACTTTAAGATTAGATCACGCCTTGTTATCCAGCTCAGGGATACCGCTGCCGCGGTCAGCATAGGCAGCTTGGAAACTGGGACGCTGTTGCCAACGCTGCCAGTATGCGTCCAGAAACTCAAAACGCTCGTCCAGCGGCGTAGCATTTACCGGAACTTCGAGAACGCGATCGCCTTAGCAAGCGTGATGTCGGCGAACGTGGGTTCATCGCCCCCCAGCAGCCACTTGCGACCGTCCGAAAGATGTTTGTTGACCAGTGCAGCATGGGCCACCGCTTCTTTGCGGCAGTGTTCGCCAAGATAATTGACTTTGTCGAAGAAGGTTTTGACCTGGCAATTAGGCTTGGTATTCAACAAGATTCACGTCTTCTTGCGTTCACCCGCTCACTTGGCCGCCTTTAGACGGCGCAGTTGCGCGGCTTGGTAGGCGCCGAAGGCGTCGTTGAACAGGCAGCGTATCAACGGATCGTCGACGATGTCGGCTTCGGGCGGCGCGCCGCTGATGCGCATGTACATCGATGTCAGCGATTCGCCCAGCGCCAGGCCGGCGTACAGTTTGGCGATCGGGATTTCGGTCCGCCACGACGGCGCTTCGTCGCCATCGCTGTCTCGCGTGGCGACGATGCTGTCACCATGAATACGATAGCGGAAATGCTGCGCCTCGCCTGCGTGATCGTAGACCGACAACTGCCACACGCACGGCGTTTCGAAGTAGCTGTCCGGTGGCAGCTCCATGTCCTGATATTTTTCGATAAGGCCCGAGCGGCAGTAGTCCAACGCCAGCGCGGTTTGCGCATCCGTCAACGGCGCGAAGTGGCGCGCGATGTCGGACGTCGGTGGTGGCACGATGCCGGCGTCGTATTCGTAATCGACATCTTGCTCGCCAACCGGCAGCACCCAGGGCAGCGGCGCGGCGGGTGTCAGCGCTTGCGCCGTCAGCTCCATCGCCACCGAAGGATTCAGGCGCACGATGCGCGTCTGCGGCAACCAGGCGCCGACCTCGCGCTCGAACTGCCGGTAGGTGATCGGGAACAGCGCGTGGTTGTACCAGGACCACGGCTCCTGCACGAACTGGCAGGAACTGGGCACGACGTGGCGCGGGTTGAGCGCGCGCAGTTGCTCCGGCCATTCCTCCGGCAGTTCCGGCGTGCCGCCCTCGGCGCGCGACGGTGCGATGACGTCGATCTCGCGCATGGTCTGGAAGGGCCACAGCACCATGTCCCAGGGCGCGTACGCGGCCAGCTGCTCCAGCGTCTCCGGGTCCATCCACGAGTCGACGACGTTCAGCACATTCAGGCCGCCGGCGCGGATGTGGAACATCGAGTCGACATCGGCGTCGAGCGCCCTGCGCGGAATGACTTCGATCGCACCTATCAGCACCGGCGCGTCGACCGCCAGCGCGCGCACGTGGCTGAAGCCCAGCTCACGGATCATCGCGAACAGTTCGTCGAACAGGCAATAAAGATAAATCGGCGTTGCGCGCGGCAGCAGGTCCAGGCTCTCCATCGAACAGTGGTCGTCGTGGAAGTGCGAGATGAACACCGCGTCCGGCGTCAGCTTGCGGATCTGTTCTTGGTCGAAGCGCACCGCCGGAAAGGCGTGGCAATTCCTGCTGAACGGATTCTCGAAAATCGGGTCGAACAGTATCTGCGTGCCTTCGTGCTCGAAGACATAGCCCGCGTGCAGTATTCTGGAAATCTTCAGCGGTGACATGTGCGAACTCCCATCAAAATGTCGCGCTATCTTACCAGACGATAAAACGCAAAAAGCCCGCAGCGTCCGGCTGCGGGCTTTGCGGGTGCGGCTGACTTGCTTGCGGATTATTTGCCCGTTGCGGCGGCGACCGGCGTTGCCGCTTTGGCGGCGGCTTTGTCGGTCTTCGGCTTGGCGCCGGCGGCAGCGGCGGGCGCCGCCTTGGCGCCCTCCTTCGCCTTGCCATTCACTTGCAGGCCGGCCTCCGACAGCTTGGCGGCGTTCTTGCCGCCCACGCCTTTGACGCGCTGCTCAAAATCGGCCCAGTCCTTGAACTCGCCCTTTTTTCGTTCTTCCAGAATCGCTGTGGATTTTGCCGGGCCGATGCCCTTGATCGAATCGAGCGCGGCCGCGTCGGCCTTGTTGACATCGACCTGCGCGAACGCGAAACCCATCGTGGCGGCCAGCGTGGCAATACCGAGCAATAGTTTTTTGAACATGTCTGTCTCCGTGGTTAGTGTCGAGCAAGGACGATCATCGCCTTGAACGTTCTTAACGGGCCGGCCCCGCCACGGTTGACGGCGTTTACCTGATCCGTATCAAACGCCGGTCGTGGTGTCGAACAGTTCCTCGCGCGTGACGGTGGCAGTGCCGAGCTTGCCTACGACGATGCCGCCGGCGCGGTTGGCCGTCTGCACCGCCTCGTTCCAGCCGGCGCCCGCCCCCAGCATGCATGCCATCGTGGCGATGACGGTGTCGCCGGCGCCGGAGACGTCGAACACTTCGCGCGCCTGCGCCGGCATGTGGAACAGGCCGTTCTCGGTGTACAAGGTCATGCCCTCCTCGGAGCGCGTCAGCAGCAGCGCGTCGAGCTTGAGGTCCGCCCGCAGCTGCTGCGCCTTGGCCGTCAGCTGCTCTTCGCTGTTCCAGCTGCCGACGATGCGCTTCATCTCCGACTTGTTGGGCGTGAGCACGGTGGCGCCGGCGTAGCGCGAAAAATCGTCGCCCTTCGGATCGACCATCACCACCTTGCCGGCGGCGCGCGCCGAGGCGATCATGTCGGCAACGTTCACCAGGCTGCCCTTGGCGTAGTCCGACAAGACGATGACGTCGTAGTCGGCCAGCAGCGCCTTGAACTGCACCAGCTTGTCGCGCAGGATGGTGTCGGTCGGCGCCTCCTCGAAGTCGATGCGCACCATCTGCTGCTGGCGGCCGATCACGCGCAGCTTGATGATGGTGGAGATGGCGTCGTCACGCTTCAGATAGCTGTGGATGCCGCCGCCCTTGAGCAGATGCTCGACTTCGGCACCCGCCTCGTCGGCGCCGACCACGCCCAGCAAGCCGGCGTGCGCGCCCAGAGCGGCGGCATTGCGCGCCACGTTGGCGGCGCCGCCCAGGCGCGCTTCGCGCCGCTCGATGCGCACGATGGGCACCGGCGCCTCCGGCGAGATGCGGCTGACGTCACCGAACCAGTAGCGGTCCAGCATGACGTCGCCGACGACCAGGATGCGCACTTGGTCCAGTGCGGGGGCGGTGAAAGCGGTGACGGTAGTACTCACATAATCCTCGTGGTTTAAATCGTGCAATTCGTGTAAATCAATTCATGACATTGAGTTCTTCGGTGCGGCGCGGCGGGTAGGTCTCCCAGCGACTGCAACCGGGGCACTGCCAGTAGAACTGGCGCGCCTTGAAGCCGCAATGGCTGCACTGGTAGCGCGCCAGCTTTTGCGTGTAGCCGTGCACCAGGTTCTTCACCATCGACAGTTCCGACACCACGGTCGCCGGCGCGTCGACCAGGCGTGCTTCGAGCAGCTTGTCGAGGCCCAGCAAGGTCGGCGTGCGGCGCAGCTCATTGACCACCAGCTCCTTGGCCGCATCGAGGCCGTCCAGCTCCAGCACGGCCTTGTAGACCACCTCCAGCAAATCGATCGACGACGCCTGCTCCAGATAGGACTTGATCAAGTTGGCGCCTTCGAGCGGACGCCCGACCTTGCGGTAGCCGTCCATCATGCGCTGCGCCACCAGCGCGGTGTGCGGCACGCTGATTTGCTCAACGCGGCGCCACGTCATCAACGCGCCTTCGACGTCGTCCTGCACCAGCTGCGCGTCGCCGATCAACAAGGTCGCGCGCACGTTGACGCGGTCGGCCTGCAGCGACTTCTCCAGCAGCGGCAGCGCGTCCTCGGGATGCAGGTGCACCAGCGCGTCCTGCGCCAGCTCGCAGTAGAACTGCGCGATTTCCTTCTGGCGCGAACCGGCGCCCGATTCCTGCAGGCCGATGGCCGCCTCGATGGCACGCGGCCACTCCTTCTCGCGCTGGAAAATCTCCAGCAGCGCGCGCCGCGCCGGCACCGCGTACTGGCTGTGGATCAGCCGATTGAAGGTTTCCTCGGCGCGGTCCAGCAGGCCGGCCTTCAGGTAGTCCATGCCCAGTTCATATTCGGCGTGCTCCTTCTGCTCCTGCGGCAGGTCGGGACGCGACAACAAATTCTGGTGGACGCGGATGGCGCGTTCGGTCTCGCCACGGCGGCGGAACAGGTTACCGAGCGCGAAGTGCATGTCGGCCGTTTCCGGGTCCATGCGCACAATCTCGATGAAGGCGTCGACCGCCTTGTCCGGCTGGTCGTTGAGCAGGAAGTTCAGTCCCTTGAAGTAGCCGCGCGGCAGCGTGCGCGACTCCGACACCAGTTGATTAATATCGACGCGCGCGGCGATCCAGCCCAATCCAAAAAAGATCGGGATGCCCAATAACATCCAGAGTTCAAATTCCATGCTTGTTCTTATAGTGGGTGATGCTGCTTATTGTGTGGTGACGCCATCGGGCTGCGGCTGGGTGGTGACCTGCTGCGCCGACGATTGCAGGGTGGTGATGGTGGTCTTGTGTTTGTTCGATTCGCGGCGGTGGCGGAACACGGTCGGCGTCAGCGCCAGCACGCCCAATACGGCGCCGGCGACGAAGCAGCCAAGCAGCATCAGCACCAGGGGTCCGCGCAGATTATAGTGAAGGAAGAAATGCAGGTCGACCTCCTGCGTATTTTTCAGGGCGAAGCCGAAAAACAAGACGAAAAGGATGATTCCAATGAGGGTGGATAAAAATTTCATCAGCCTGGTTCCTGTTCCGGATTTCTAAGAGCGCCAGTATGGCACTTGTCGCCGAATTCATCAAAAAAAAGCGCGTAAAAAAAGCGGCATCCGAGGATACCGCTTTCTTGTCAAACCATCAGACGCTTCAGTCCTCGATGATCGGTTGCCCAACCATCGCGTCGACCCGCTCGCGCAATTGCTTGCCCGGCTTGAAGTGCGGCACCCGTTTTTCGGGCACCATCACCTTGTCGCCCGACTTCGGATTACGTCCGATACGCGGTGGCCGGCTATTCAGGGCAAAACTGCCAAAACCGCGGATCTCGATACGCTGACCGGTCGCCAGGGCGTTGGTCATCGCATCCAGAATGGTCTTGACGGCATACTCCGCATCTTTGGCCACCAGCTGAGAATAACGCTCAGCCAGGCGGTTGATCAACTCGGACTTAGTCATCGACTAGTTCTTAGTTCTTGTTATCGAACTTGGCTTTCAACAGCGCGCCCAGGCTGGTGGTGCCCGAAGCTGCGTTGTTGTCGGTCGAGGCGATTTTCTGCATCGCTTCCTGGGTGTCGACGTTGTCTTTCGCTTTGATCGACAGCTGGATCGAACGCGCTTTGCGGTCGATGTTGATGACCAGGGCTTCGACGGAATCGCCAACCTTCAGGTGCGTGCCGGCATCTTCCACGCGGTCGCGGGAGATTTCGGAAGCGCGCAGGTAGCCTTCGACTTCTTCGGACAGTTGGATCACGGCGCCTTTAGGCTCGACCGATTTCACGGTGCCGGTGACCAGCGCGCCCTTGTCGTTCATGGCTGCGAAGTTGTTGAACGGATCGCCTTCCAGCTGCTTGACGCCCAGGGAAACGCGCTCGCGCTCGACGTCGATGGCCAGAACGATGGCTTCCAGTTCGTCGCCTTTCTTGAAACGACGCACGGCTTCTTCGCCGGTCTCGGTCCACGACAGGTCGGACAGGTG
>DASVTJ010000271.1:0-2857 GCA_036387635.1 Duganella sp. | reverse complement strand
GGCAGCATGCCGTATTCGGCCGTCATCCAGCCCTGGCCTTTACCCTTGAGGAAGCCGGGCACCTTGTCTTCGATGCTGGCGGTGCAGATCACCTTGGTGTCGCCGCACTCGATCAGCACCGAGCCCTCGGCGTGCTTGGTGTAGTCGCGGGTCAGGCGCAGCGTGCGCAGCGCATCGACGGCGCGGCCGCTGGGACGGGATTCAAAAGTCATGCGGGTGTCCTTGTAAAAAATTGAGCTAAAAACGCGTTAAGAATTCTCGGAGCTTTTTCGATCGCGCCGCGCCGCAGCGCTCAGGATGGTGGTGCTGTGCAGATCGTGCGGCAGCGAACGCGTCGAGATGACCGTCGGCCCGCCGGCCGACTTGCCGGTCGAAGGGGTAGCCGATGTGGCGGCCGGAAGGTCAGCCGACAGGCCGGTCGATATATCGGTGGCGATGCCGGCCGAGGAACCGATCGGGGTGTCGACCGGGATGTTGACCGATATCTCGGCCGTGGTCACGGCTTCCATGTCGTCGGATGCGGGGCCGCCGCGCCACAGGATGGCCAGCGCGGTGGCGTTGTCGCTGCCATCGCCGGCGGCGCCGAGCGCAACCTGCAACAGGTCGGGCACGGCCTGCGCCAACGTGTGCGCATGCATGCGGCGCACCACCTCGTCGTCGGGCAGCATGGACCACAAGCCGTCCGAGCACAACAGCATCTGGTCGCCCGGCAGCATGGCGCCGCCGCTCGTCACTTCCACCCTTGGCGGACTGCTGGCGCCCAGGCAGTTATATAGTTTGTTGCGGTCGCGGTGGGTGGCGCGCTCGCTGGCCGGCACCACGCCCTTGGCGATCAGGCTCTCGATATGCGAGTGGTCGCGCGTGCGCGCCAGCAGTTCGCCGTCGCGCATCCAGTACAGGCGAGAATCGCCGCAGTGCGCCCAGATCGCCGTATCTTGCTGGATCAGGCACACGACGATGGTGGTGCGCGGCGTTTCCGCCATCTGGTGGGCGTCGCGATAGGTGTGGATCTCGCGGTGCGCGGCCAACAACGCCTCCTCCAGAAAGCGTTGCGGCGCTTCCACCGACGGCGTGGCTTGGTGCTGGAACAGCGCCGAGATGGTCTGCAAGGCGACTGAGGCGGCGATCTCGCCGCAGTCATGGCCGCCCATGCCGTCGGCCAGCATCAGCAACAGCGCGTCGCGGGTATAGCTATAGCCCATGCGGTCTTGATTGACCTGGCGCCCGCCGATGTAGCTTTCCTGATAAACGGAGAATTGCATTGTTTGCCTTCGCGATCGTCTTGCTCGGTCCTGCGTTGTGTGCGGCGGTCAGACCAGCGTATCCGGTCCGGCACTCGTCTTCGCTCCTGTCGCGCCGCCCAGCCGTCCGGCCAGGCCGCGCAGGCCACTCCTCAGCCGCCCGATGATGCCGTGCAGCGCCGGCTTCGGCGGCAAAGCCGCTGTCGGCGCCGGGTTCGCTTGCAGCACCTTCTGCAGCGCGAACAGGCTTTGCGGCCGCCCGAGCGGATCGACTTGCAGGCACCAGCGCACCAGCTCGACCAGCTCGGGCGAATAGCCCTCCTTCAGCTTGTCGAAGTGGCCCGCCATCTTATCCTCGTTTTTGCGCTGGTCGGCCGGCTGCGGCGGCGAACCGACCATGCAGGCGAACATCGACGCGCCGATGCTGTAAACATCCGACCACGGCCCCAGGCCGCCGGTCTTGGCGTACAGCTCCGGCGGCGCGAACCCGGGCGTATACATCGGCGTCAACGTCGGCAAGTCGTTGTTGACGGTCTGGCGCGCCGCGCCGAAGTCTAACAGCATCGGCGTGCCGTCGGTGCGCAGATAGATATTGGCCGGCTTCAGGTCCAGGTGCAACAGCTTGTTGGCGTGGACCTCGCGCAGCCCCTTGAGCACCTGGATAAAGAGGGTTCGGATGAACGCCTCGCCCGCCTTGTCGCCCGTGGCGCGCTGGCGCTGGATGTGCTGCTGCAGCGAGTGGCCCGCCTCGTAGGCCATGACCATGTAGACGGTGTCGTGGGCGCGAAAAAAATTGAGCACGCTCACCACGTTCGGATGGGAAATGCGCGCCAATGCCCGGCCCTCGTCGAAAAAGCACTTCAGGCCGATGCGAAACAGCGGCAGGTTGGCGCGCGAGACGGCCGGCGCCAGCTCGCCGTGGCCGCGCTGCGCCAGCGCAGCAGGCAAATATTCCTTGATGGCGACGGCAACGCCTTCGGGGTCGTACGCGAGGTAAACAATACTGAACCCACCGGACGCAATTTTCTTTACAATGCGATATCCAGCAATTTCCAGACCATCTGGCAACGGGGCGTTGTTTTGTGCAGCCATAGGATTCCTCGCCTCAACAACCGGATTGTGTGGATAAATCACTGTTTTGTAAAGATTAAATCGGGGATATCCATTGAGCATTTCCAGCATGACGGGCTACGCGGTCGCCACAAGTGAAAGCGCGGCGGGCACACTGACGATCGAAATCAAGAGTGTGAACTCACGTTTCCTCGACCTGCAGTTTCGAATAAACGACGATTTGCGCGCCCTTGAACCTGATTTGCGCTCGGCGGTCATGGGCGCCATCACGCGCGGCAAGGTCGAGCTGCGGCTCAGTTTCGGCCGCAAGGCCGCGACGGCCGGCACGCAGGCGCTGAACCTGCCGCTGTTGACCGAGTTGCAACGGCTGCAAATGGAGGTGGGTGCGCATTTCCCCGGCGCGGCGACGATGTCGGTGGCCGAACTGCTGCGCTGGCCCGGCGTCATCGAGGAGGCGCAGATCGGCCAGGAATCGCTGCAGGCCGACGTCGCCGCGCTGACCGCCACCACGGTGCGGGCGTTCGTCATCAGCCGCCAGCGCGAAG
>DASVTJ010000270.1:0-1774 GCA_036387635.1 Duganella sp. | reverse complement strand
GCCGACCGCCGTTCGCGCTTACAGTAGAATCCGACTATGCGCGCCAAAAAAACTTTGCTGCTTCTGTTCGCCCTGCTGTGCGCGCTCGGTGTCATCGCCGGATCGTATCTGGCCGGCACCTCGCGCGCGCGCGCCGACCTGCGCTTGCAGGGCCAGCGGCAATTGCAGCTGATGGCGCCGGACCTGCAATCGCTGCTGCAAAAGTATGAAACGCTGCCGTTCGTGCTCGGCTTCCAGCCCGACCTGATCGACGCGCTGGCGAACCCGTCCGACACGCGCGCGATCACCCGCCTCAACAGCACCCTGAAGACCATCCAGCAACAGGCCAACGTCGGCGCCATCTACGTGATGGACCGGGCCGGCCTGACCCTCGGCGCCAGCAACTGGGACTTGCCGCTGGGCTTTGTCGGCAAAAACTTTTCCTACCGGCCGTATTTCAACGCCGCGCTCGAAGGCGGGGCCGGGCGCTTCTACGGCATCGGCACCAGCACCAGCGAGGCCGGCTACTTCATCGCCCAGCCGGTGCGTGGCAACGGCAGTGCCGGCGGGCCGGTCACCGGCGTCGTCGCTGTCAAGATCAGCTTGGCCGACTTCGAGCGCACCTGGGGCAGCAGCGACGACGCCATCGTGCTGGCCGACCGCAGCGGCGTCATCTTCCTGAGCAATCGGCCGGACTGGATCTATCGCAGCCTGACGGCGCTCGACGCCGCCACCGAACGCCAGTTGGCGCATACCCAGCAATACTTGGGCAAGGCCGTCACGCCGTTGTCCGGCAAGCCCGACCTGGTCGTCACGCAAGCGGTCGGCCAGCTGGGCTGGCAGCTGATGCTGTTCCCGGGCCAGTCGCGCGTGCTGCGCACCGGCCTGCAATGGGCGCTGGCGGCGGTCTTGCTGCTGGCCTGCGCCGCGCTGGCCGGCTGGGCCTCGCACCAGCGTCGGCGCCGGCTGGAGGAGCGGCTGGCCGCGCGCGCGGCGCTGCAAAAAGCCGAGCTCGAACTGAACGACAAGATCGTCGAGCGCACGCAGCAGCTGCGCACCACCAACGAGCATTTGGAAAGCAAATACGCCAAGCTGCAAGAAACCGAATACCTGCTGCGCTCGACGCAAAACGAACTGGTCCAAGCGGGCAAGCTGGCGATGCTGGGGCAAATGGCGACCGGCATCACCCATGAACTGAACCAGCCGCTGGCCGCGATCCGCGCCTTCGCCGACAACGCCCGCATTTTCCTCGAGCGCGGGCAGGGCGAGCAGGTCGCCGGCAACCTGGGCCACATCAGCGAGGCGAGCGCACGCATGGGCGCCATCATCGGTCAGCTCAAGGGCTTCGCGCGCAAGGATGAGGCGCTGGGCACGGTGGCGCTGGCCGCGTCGGTGCGGGCCTCGGCGTTCCTGCTCGAAAGCGAGTTCCGCCGCCACGCCGTGACCTTGGACATCGACGTCGGCGCCGGCGCCGACGATGATCCTCTGCAAGTGACCGGCGACAGCGTGCGCATCGAGCAGGTGCTGATCAACCTGCTACGCAACGCGCTCGACGCGGTCGAGGGCGCAGAACGCGCCGAGCGCCGGCTGGTCGCCATCCGCCTCGCGCGCGACGGCGACCAGGCGCTGGTCAGCATCAGCGACAGCGGCGACGGCATCCCGGCGCAGGTGGCGGCGCATTTGTTCGAACCGTTTTTCACCACCAAGCCATCGGGCAAGGGATTGGGACTGGGGTTGGCGATCTCGTCGTCGATCGTGCAAGCGATGAACGGCCAGTTGACGGCGCATAATCGGG
>DASVTJ010000269.1:0-5415 GCA_036387635.1 Duganella sp. | reverse complement strand
GCGCCGCCGGCCCATGGCCCCGATGGAATAGCGGTCCATGAACGGCGCCCACAGGAACTTGAACGTGTACGGGAACGTCACCAGCGCGAACAGGCCGAGCGCCTTGACGTCCAGCCCGGACTTGGCCAGCCACGCCTGCATCAAATAGATCAGCGTGTACAGCGGCAGCCCGGAGCTGAAACCGAGGAACAGAATCGAGATGGTGCGGCCGTTCAGATACGACAGCCAGTGGCGTTTCTGTTCCTGGGTGGTCATCAGTGTGCTGCTTTCGAGGTTTTTTTACGAAGACGGAAAACCGCCAGGTCGCCGCGCAGGTTGGGCAGGAACGATACGCGCCGGCCTTCCGCCAGCGCCACGTAGTCGATCACTTCCAGCCCGCATTCGACGGCCAGCTCGCGGAAGTCGGTGATGGTGGCGCAGCGCAGGTTGGGCGTGTCGTACCACTCGTACGGCAGCGACTCGGACACCGGCATGCGGCCCTTGAGCAGCGCCACGCGGTGCGGCCAGTACGCGAAGTTGGGGAACGAGACGATCGCCTCCTTGCCGACGCGGACGATATCGCGCAGCAGCGCTTCGACGTGCTTCATCATCTGTAGCGACGACAGGCACAGCACCGTGTCGAACGAGTTATCGCCGAACAGCGACAGGCCCTTCTCCATGTCCTGCTGGATCACCTGCACGCCGCGTTTGGTGCTGCCCAGTACCTTGTCGTCGGCGATCTCGATGCCGTAGCCGCTGCAACGCTTGTCGCTTTGCAGGTAGTCCATCATCACGCCGTCGCCGCAGCCGACGTCCAGCACGTGCGCGTTTTCCGGCACCCAGTGGGCGATGAAGGCCAGGTCCGGCCGGGCGGTGCTCAATTCTGCGAAGTTCATGCGGTGCCTTTCACTGGGGCCTTGATATCGTTCCATACCTGATCGTAGTACGCGCGCACCAGGTTCAGGTAGCGCGGGTCTTCCAACAGGAAGGCGTCGTGGCCATGCGGCGCGTCGATTTCGGCGTAGGTCACCTGGCGGCGGTTGCTCACCAGGGCCTGCACGATCTCCTGGCTGCACTCGGGCGAGAAACGCCAGTCGGTGGTGAACGACGCCAGGAAGAACTTGGCGCGGGTGCCGGCCAGCGTCTTGGCCAGGTCGCCGCCGTGGTGGCGCGCCGGATCGAAGTAGTCGAGCGCTTTGGTGATCAGCAGATAGGTGTTGGCGTCGAAGTATTCGCTGAACTTGTCGCCCTGGTAGCGCAGATACGATTCGATCTCGAAGTCGACGCCGAAGCCGAATTTGTAGTCGGCCGGGTTGGCGGCGGCGTCCAGCCCTCCCGCCGCCAGGTCGCCGACCGCCGCGCGCAGCTTGCGGCCGAATTTTTCGGCCATGTCGTCGTCGGACAGGTAGGTGATGTGGCCGACCATGCGCGCCACGCGCAGGCCGTTCTTCGGCACCACGCCGTATTCGTAGAAGTCGCCGCCACGGTAGTCCGGGTCCGACAGGATGGCTTGGCGGGCGACGTCGTTGAAGGCGATGTTCTGCGCCGACAGCTTGGCGGTCGAGGCGATCACCACGCAGTGGCGCAGCCGCTCCGGATACATGATCGACCAGGCCAGCGCCTGCATGCCGCCCAGCGAGCCGCCCATGACGGCGGCGAATTGCGCGATGCCCAGCGCGTCGGCCAGGCGCGCCTGCGCGGCCACCCAGTCCTCGACCGTGACAACCGGGAAGGCGGCGCCGTATGGCTTGCCGGTGGCGGGATTGGTGTGCATCGGCCCCGTCGAGCCGAAGCACGAGCCGAGGTTGTTGATGCCGATGACGAAGAACTTTTCGGTATCGAGCGATTTGCCGGGACCGACCATATTGTCCCACCAGCCCAGGCTTTTCGGCACACCTTCGTATTCGCCGGCGACGTGGTGCGAGGCGTTGAGCGCGTGGCACACCAGCACCGCGTTCGATTTATCGGCGTTGAGGGTGCCGTAGGTTTCGTACATCAGTATGTAGTCTTGCAGCGAGGCGCCGCTTTGCAGCAGCAGCGGCTGCGCAAAATGCATGGTTTGCGGTTTGACGTATCCCAGGGATGACATGTAGTTTCGTTTTTATTGGGGGCGGCCCCACGGGCCATCTATCAAGGTGGGACCGCGAGGATGGGTCCCACCGACTTACATCAACTGTAACTGTTCGACCGCGTCTGCAATTACGTTGGGTTCCATCGAGCGCATGATCTTGCGGGTTTGCGGCACGATCCGCGCAAGGTCGCTGTTCAGGATTTCCTGCTTGACCGACAGCAGCTGCGCCGGGTGCATCGAGAACTCGCGCAATCCCATGCCCAGCAACAGGCGTGTCAGTTTGACGTCGCCGGCCATTTCGCCGCACACGGCGACATCGATGCCGGCCTTGTGCCCGGCCGCGATGGTCATCGCGATCAATTGCAGCACCGCCGGATGGAGCGGATTGTAAAGGTGCGCGACCTCATAATCAACCCGGTCGATCGCCAGCGTGTACTGAATCAGGTCGTTGGTGCCGATCGACAGGAAGTTCATGCGCTTGACGAACATCGGCAGCGACAGCGCCGCCGCCGGGATTTCGATCATCGCGCCAACCGGCACCGTGTCGTCGAACTTGATCTTCGCCTCGCGCAGTTCGGCCTTGGCTTGGGCGATCATCGCCAGCGACTGGTCGATCTCGAACGCGTGCGCCAGCATCGGAATCAGGATCTTCACCTTGCCGAAGGCCGACGCGCGCAAAATGGCGCGCAGCTGCGTCAGGAAAATCTGCGGCTCGGCCAGGCAGTAGCGGATCGCCCGCAAACCCAGCGCCGGATTGAGGGCGGTGTGCTCGGTCGGGTCGAGCGGCTTGTCGGCGCCGATATCGAGCGTGCGGATCGTCACCGGCCGGCCCTTCATCGTCACCACGGCTTTTTTGTACTGTTCGAACTGCTCGTCCTCGGACGGGATCTTGCTGTTGCGGCCCATGAACAGGAACTCGGAGCGGAACAGGCCCACGCCGTTGGCGCCGGCCTCCATTGCCGCCGGGCAGTCGTCGGGGAGCTCGATGTTGGCTAGCAGCGTGATCTCGGTGCCGTCCTTGGTGATGGCCGGCGTCTTCTTGAGTTTATTGAGCTTTTTGCGCGCGCGCAGGGCCGCGCCCTGGCGTTCGCGGTACTGCTCCAGCACCAGCGCGCTGGGGTTGGCGATGACCACGCCGGCGTCGCCGTCGATGATCAGCCAGTCGTCCTGCTCGATCAGGGAGGAGGCGCCGGACATGCCGACCGCCGCCGGGATATCCAGGCTGCGCGCGACGATGGCCGTGTGCGAGTTCTGGCCGCCGACGTCGGTGACGAAGCCGATGAACGAGCGGTCGCGGAACTGCAGCATGTCGGCCGGCGAAATGTCGTGGGCGACGATGATCATCTGCGGCTGGAATTCGTCGTCGCCGGCGCCGGCGGTGGGCGGCAAAATCTGCGCGGTGCCCATCAGGACCTTGAGCACGCGCTCGGCCACTTGCTGGATATCGGCCTTGCGCTCGCGCAGGTACGGGTCCTCGATCTCGTCGAATTGCGCCGACAGCTCGTCGATCTGCGTCAGCAGCGCCCACTCGGCGTTGTAGTGGCGCGCGCGGATGATGTCAAGCGGCGCCTCGGAGATCATCGGGTCCGACAGGATCAGCGCGTGGACGTCGATGAAGGCGCCCAACTCGGTCGGCGCGTCCTTCGGCAGCTCGTTCCACAGCGTTTGCAGTTCCTTGTGCACCTGGGCCAGCGCCTGCTGCAGCCGCACCACTTCCGCTTCCAGATGCTCCTCGGCCACCAGGTAGTGCTTGACGTCGAGCGCCGCCGGCGCCAGCTTGTGCGCGCGGCCGATGGCGATGCCGCGGGAGACCGGAATGCCGTGCAGTGTGAAGGAAGCCATGGGTGGACCAGTGAAAATGCGGGAACGGCCGCGATCCGAGGGCATTACTCGCCTTCGCCGAACTTGTCGTTGACCAGCGCCGACAGCGCGGCGATGCATTCGCTTTCATCGGGGCCGTCGGCCTCCAGGGTGACCTTGGCGCCCTTGCCGGCGGCCAGCATCATCACGCCCATGATGGACTTGGCGTTGATGCGGCGCGCGTTGCGGGTCAGCCAGACATCGCTTTGAAACTTTGCTGCCAGTTGGGTAAATTTGGCGGAAGCGCGGGCATGGAGCCCAAGCTTGTTGATAATCTCAAGTTCTTGTTGAATCATTTTTCTTTTGTCTCAATGAGAAATCAGCGCAGCAGTCGTTACAAAACATCCGCCGCGCAAATAAGCCGCACAAAAAATTCCCGCGTCGTCGCTACACGACGCGAATCCGGTTGTCGACGCGCACCGCGCCACTTTGCGCGCCAGCCAGCGCCATCTCGACCACCACGTCGAGCGTGTCGCGGCGATAGGTGATGGCCCGCAGCAGCATCGGCAAACTGATGCCGGCGATGACCTCCACCCGGCCGGCGTCCGCCAACCGGTCGCAGCAGTTGGCGGGCGTGCCGCCCTTGACGTCGGTCATGATCAACACGCCGTCGCCGTCGTCGAGCCGCCTGATCGCCGCCGCCGCCAGCGCCTGCACTTCCCCGAGGTCCTGGTCGGCGATCACATCGATCGCCTCGAGCCGCTCGGTCGGACCACGGAACACATGCGCGCAGGCGGCAATGAATGCCTGTCCAAGCGGAGCGTGCGTCATAAGCAGTATGCCAACCATATTCTTAAACCGCCAGTGAGCGCGGAGGTTTTTGAGGCCGTCCGGCAAAATTATTTTGAATATCCGTCATTGCGGACCTGCCACCGACGCCACCGCCGCCTCGACGGCATCGATGAACATCGCCGCGACCGGGAAACCGGCTTGCTGGGTGATTTCCTGGAAACAGGTCGGACTGGTAACGTTGACTTCCGTGAGGCAATCTCCGATCACGTCCAATCCTACCAGCAACAAGCCGCGCGCGGCCAGTACCGGACCCAGGGTATTGGCGATTTCGAAGTCCCGTTCGGTCAAAGGTTGCGCTACCCCAAGGCCGCCGGCCGCCAGGTTGCCCCGCACTTCGCCGTTTTGCGGGATGCGCGCCAGCGAAAACGGCACCGGCTTGCCGGCGATGACCAGAATCCGCTTGTCGCCCTTGGCGATGTCCGGGATAAAGCGCTGGGCCATGATCGTGCGCTTGCCGTTGTCGGTCAGCGTCTCGATAATGGCGCCCAGATTCATCGCGTCCGGCTTGACGCGGAAGATGCCGGTGCCGCCCATGCCGTCGAGCGGCTTGAGGATGACGTCGCCATGCTCGGCCTGGAAGGCGCGGATGCGCGCCTCGTCGGCCGTCACCAAGGTTGGCGAGGTGAACTCGCTGAACTGGGCGATGGCCAGCTTTTCGTTGTGGTCGCGGATCGTCGACGGCTTATTGAAGACGTTGGCGCCCTGCTTTTCGG
>DASVTJ010000268.1:0-11539 GCA_036387635.1 Duganella sp. | reverse complement strand
AGCTCGCGCGCGACGTAGCCGAACGTGGCCGCCGGATCGGAGTCGCCCATGTCGTGGGAGTCGCGGCGCGGCGCCAGGTGCATGCCGACACGGTCTGCACCCCAGACGGCGATGCAGGCGTCGGTTACTTCCAGCAGCAGGCGCGCGCGGTTTTCGACCGGGCCGCCGTAGTTGTCGGTGCGCTGGTTGGTTTTGTCTTGCAGGAATTGGTCGAGCAGGTAGCCGTTGGCGCCGTGCACTTCGACGCCGTCGAAGCCGGCCTTCTTGGCGTTCTCGGCGGCGCTCTGGTAGGCGGCGACGATGCCGGCCAGCTCCGCCGTCTCCAGCGCGCGCGGCACCGGATAGGCGCGCATCGGGCGCAGCAGGCTGACGTGGCCGGCGGCGGCGATCGCGCTCGGCGCCACCGGCGCTTCGCCGTCGAGCAGTTCCGGGTCCGAGATGCGGCCCACGTGCCACAGCTGGGCGAAGATCAGGCCGCCGGCGCCGTGCACCGCCGCCGTCACTTCCTTCCAGCCTTCGACTTGCTCGTCGGACCACAGGCCCGGCGTGTCGGCGTAGCCCACGCCCTGCGGGCTGACGGAGGTCGCTTCGCTCAGGATCAGGCCGGCGGTGGCGCGCTGTTCGTAGTACTTGGCCATCAGCGCGTTCGGCACGCGGGCGCCGCCGATGGCGCGGGCGCGCGTCAGCGGCGCCATGATGATGCGGTTTTTCAGCGTCAGATCGCCAATGGTGATCGGGTCGAAGAGGTCAGCCATGATGTATTCCTATAGTGTCATTTGATCGATGAAGGCCTGGATGGTCGCTTCATCGCGTTTAAAGTAATTCCATTGCCCGACCCGGTGCGACGTGATCAGGCCGGCCTTGAGCAGGATGGACAGGTGCGCCGACACCGTCGATTGCGACAACGCCGCGCGCTGGTCGATCTGGCCCGCGCACACGCCGAACTTGTGCGGATGCGCCTGCTCCGGGAAATACTGTTCCGGGTCCTTCAGCCACGCCAGGATTTGGCGCCGCATCGGGTTGGCGAGGGCTTTGTGTATCGCGTTGATGTCCATCTGTATCACCTGTGTCACCTGGTCTTAAATTGGATCGGCTTATAACGACATACATCGTATTTTTCCGATTTCAATATCGGTATCTTACGATATAAACGAAATACGCGCTTGTGACTGGCTTGCAGCCGAAAAATCATTTATCGTTGTCACTATCTTACTGGAACATTGACCGAATTCTAACGAGGCCTGTATGTCGAGTCATTATCTGGATGTGGCGATCGGATTGTCGTACACCTTCCTCGCCGTCAGCCTGCTGTGCAGCGCCACGCGCGAAGCGATCGCCTCGCTGTTCCAAACCCGCGCCAAGGTACTGCTCGACGGCGTGCTGACGATGTTGCACGAATCGGCCGGCAAGCCGCGCCTGCGCGGCATCGTGCCGTCGATCATGCGCTTTTTGCGGGTCGATTCCGGCTTCGGCCTCGACAAGCTGGGCCCGGATTCGCTGTCGGCCGCCGTCATGAGCCACCCGCTGATCCAGGGCATGGCGCAGCAGGGCCGCATGCCGTCGTACATCCCGTCGACCATTTTCGCACGCGCCTTCGTCTCGACCCTGACCGACAAGTACGGCAAGGCGCAGACCGCCACAATGCTGCTGGCGCAGATCGGCAACACCGGGCTGAGCAGGACCTTGCTGGCGATCATGGGCGAGGGCGAGAACGATGTCGCAGCGCTCGAGAACGCCGTGCGCATCTGGTACGAGACGGTGATGGACCGCATCACCGGCTGGTACAAGCGGCGTTCGCAGCTGGTGTTGTTCTGCGTCGGGCTGTTCTTTGCCTGCGCGATGAATATCGACGCGATCGAGCTGAGCAAGCGGCTGTGGGGCGACGACCAGGCCGCCAGCGAGCTGGCGCGACAGGGCACCGATGGTGTCGCCAGCGGCCGCCTGACGCCGCCAGCGCCGTCTTCGCCATGGACGCCGACCGCTGCGGCGACCGCAGCGGCAGCCGCAGCCGGTCTTCCGCCGCCAGTCCAAGCTGTCGGCGCGACGCCGCTCGAGCGCGCCGCCGCCGCCAAAAAAGACTGGCAGATGGTGGAGAGGTTGCCGATCGGCTGGCCGTCGGCGCGGTTTGAAGCAAGCGCCGGCAAAGGCACTTGGGCATTTATGGGCGCGCTCGCGCTTGCGCTGCTGGGCTGGATCATCACCGCGTTCGCCTCGTCGCTGGGCGCGCCGTTCTGGTTCGACGGCATCGGCTGGCTGCTGGCGCTGCGCGGCACCGGCTCGCGGCCCCAGCCCGAGACCGCGCCGGTGGTGGTGCAAACCATCACGCTGCCGAGCATCGCCGTCGTCAGGCCGCCGCTGGGCTGACCGGCGGCAAGCGACGCAGCGGGTTTAGGATCAGGCCGCGAAATGCAGCGCCAACGCCACCACCGCCGGCAGCGTCTGGATCAGCAGGATGCTGCGCTTGACGGTCAGGCCACCCCAGACGCCGGCCACCGCCACGCAGCACAGGCCGTACACGGTGAAGGCCGAGGCGATCGCCGGGTTCGGATGGACGAAGCCGGCCACCAGCGCGGCCACCAAAAAGCCGTTGTAGCAACCCTGGTTGGACATGGCGGGCCGGACGATGTCGGCTTTTTCCTTGCTCAGGCCGAAGACCTTGCGGCCGCGCGTATCGAACAGCGCAGTCTCCAGCAGCACAATGTAGATGTGGATAAGCACCACCAGGCCGGTGCCGATCTGAGCCAGTAAAAGCATGGATGCTCCTTTTTTAGTTGAGCAATGATTATCACCTGGGCAAGCTTGAGGTGGGCATAATTTGTTGCACCTGATATAGTTTCGGCTCACAGCCCTGGCGGGGACGGCCCCGCGACGAAAGCGGAGGGGCGTGGCGTCCAAAGCGGCGTCTGTCAGGCGGGGACGACCCCGCCGCAACCTGGAGTAGCAATGACCTGGATCATCCTCATTATCGCCGGCCTGCTGGAGGTCACCTGGGCGGTCGGCCTGAAGTACACGCACGGCTTCACCAAGCTGATGCCGACCTTGTGGACCTTGACCGCGATGCTCGGCAGCATCGGCATGCTGGGCTTGGCGCTGCGCACGCTGCCGCTGGGCACGGCGTACGCGATCTGGACCGGCATCGGAACGGTCGGCACCGTTATCTACGGCATCATCGTGCTGCACGAACCGGCCGGCGCGTTGCGTCTGGCCTGCATCGCCATGATTATCGGCGGCATCATCGGGCTCAAGTTCACCACCGTGTAGTGCAGGGTAAACGCCCAGCCCGTTCGCGTACGGCGTCGGCATGCGGCGTTTGCCACGGCGGCGCGGTGTGTTGCCCCAGACGTTCGCGTAAGTCTGCGGGGCGAGCGGGCGCCACCCTTGGCGCAGCAGGGTGTGGCGTCAGAAATCCGGATTGGTACGGGCCAGGTAGTACCATTCGCTGTTGGCGCCGGCCGCGCTGTCGGGGAACAGGATGCGTCCGTTGAACTCGGCCAGTACCGGCGTGCCGTCGGCGCGCGTGCCGATTTGCTCGTCCTTTCGCACCGGATCAAAGCTCGACCACGGCCGGCTGAAACTGTCTTGGGCGCTGACCTTGTCGTACACCGCGACCATGCTCAGCGCTTCCATGTCGGCATCGGCGATCGGCGCCGGCGAGGGCGCGTCGATCAATCCTAGGAAGGCCAGCGTGTTCAGGATGGCGCGGTAGGCCACCGCCGGCGCTTGCGGATCGCTGTGCTCGCCGCATTCGAGCGTGAGCGCGTAGCCGCCGGTGGTGCGCATGTATTCGGTGGTGCCCATGCCGTAGCGCAGCACGGTTTCCAGTTGGCTGTCGCCGCGCAGGCGGCGTTGCACGCCGGCGCCGTAGGTACGCAGCCAGCCGTCGACAAAGCGGCGCACGCCGAGGCGGCGCGCCAGCGCGCGTTCCTGTTGCTCGTACTTGAAGGGTTCCAGCGGGCCGTCGTTGTCGCGCGGGCCGACCATCACGAACGGTTCGCCGGCGGCCTTGAACGAATGCAGGTCGAGCAGCACGTCGTGCCGCGCCAGCAGCGGGCACAGCCAGTTGGCGACGCGGTCCTCGAAGTCCTGAGGCTGCGCGTTCGGGAATAGGTTGCGGTTCAGGTTGCGCTCGCCGAAGCGTTCGCCTTTGGCATAGGCCAGCGGGTTGGCGACCGGCACGAAGGTGACTGCGCCGTGGCGGACGACCAGCGCGCCGCTGTCGAGTTCCCGCATCACGCGCTCGATGGCTTGCGTGCCGCAGGTCTCGTTGCCGTGCACGGCGCCGGTGACGATCAGGCGCGTACCGGGTTGCTGAGCGCCGTATTCGACGGCTTTGAATTGCAGGTCATGGGTCAGGGTCATGCGGCATTTATACCAGCTAAGGCGCGCCGACGCCATATTGCTGGCGCCGGCGTACGGAATTGCTTAGCGTGGACGGTTGCTGATTTGCGGGTCGTGACTAAACGCGAGCTCGGGCTTGTTGTTGTCTTTGAATTTCAGCGTGATATTCAGGTTCATTTGGTCTGTATTCGCGTCACTGAAAGTCAGCACCTTACCGCTGACGCTAACGCTCGCTGGACTCAACTGGGTGTTGTGCTCGGGCTCAACGGACATGCCGGTAAACACGATGTCATTGCCTTCGGTGTCGAAAATCTGGTAATTGATGACCGTATCGGTTTCAGTGATGACAGGGTCGGCAGGCGCCGTTACGACGTCATACGTACCAGGTGTCGTTACGCTCGGTTTAACCGAAATCAAAATATTGACGAATGCCGTGGATGCCGGAAAGGTGCTCATGGAATGGCTTTCTATGATGGGTGGGTGGATAAATAGTGCAGATACGACGCGTCGCGATATGACATTGCTTCGAGTTGTTTTTTTATATCTCGTACTTGATCGATTCGATTCAAGCATGCGTGGGCTTTGACCCACGGCGCCAGCAGTTGGAAATCGGTGCTGCCGATGGCTGACTGACTTAACATCGTGCGCACGCTTGTGCAATGTCTTTGCCCGTCGCGCTCACCTTGCATTACGCCGAGATCGGCGGCCAGGAATAAGGCTTCAATTGTCACGTCGCGAATGCTGATGTCCGAAGGAAAAGCGGAGTTCAATCGGATTAATCTGTCGAGCGCCGGTTGTAAGTTCCGGGACGCGGGAATGAGTTGACGCTGCTCGATAAGCGCCGCAGCCTTTCTCAGTTGGACTTTCGCGGTCAGGATTTGCAGGTTGACTCGCTCCGGCTCCAGATCGCTCATCTTGGAGAAAATCTGCCTTAGCTTTTCCAATCCGATTAACGACTGGGCCGGCGTTTGCTCCCGATCCGTATCAATCACTTGTAACTGTGCGATATGCATTTTGCGTTGCCAATCGACGTTGGTCGGATCCTTTTCCACCATGCTTTGCGATAGCGTAAGCGCCTTCCGGGCATCCTGAAGGCTACCGCCCACATCACCAAGTGCTTGTTTGAGTTCGGATTGCCGTGACCATACGCCGGCCAGCTGCTCCATCCCCGAAGTATCGTCCCGGTTGGCGTCGTTTAGCGGCTGTAATATCGTCAACGCTCGCTCATACAGCGACTTCGCTTGCATCAGCTGTCCCGATTGCATCTGGGCGCTCGCTTGCCACGAAAGGCTGTCCGCCAAATCCGCCGCCAGTTGTCTGTCGTTCGGACTCTTCGCATAGGCGCTGGTCTTAAGCGTCACCGATACGGCAAATTCCCCCGCCGCGCGTTTGGTGTCGCCGCGCTGCAATGCCAACGTACCTAAGCTGTTATGCGCGTAGGATTGTTCGATCCAGCCGCTAACATCGCCGGGCGTGGCGGCGGCCTGACGGTTGGCGTACGCCAGATATTCATCGAAATATCGCTGAGCTTCGTTTCATTTCTTTTGATCGTAATAGATCTGCCCCAGCCAGAAAGCGTTTTCTCCGGCACTTTTAAGCAAGGCGATGTCGGTCGGCTTGACCTGTAGTTGTTGTTGCAGAATCCGGCGTCCGGCTAACAGCGCATTGCTGGCGCCGGCCGGATCGGAACGCGCGATCCGAACTTCGGAAATCAACTGCAGCGATTTTGCCCGCTGGGCCAGGGCGGCATCGCTGTCTCCCGCGCGTGAAGAGCCGGACAGATAGGACAGCGCACGGGCGCTGACGCTGTCGAGCAAATCCAGCTTGCCCAGCGGACGCAACTTGTCGACGAATTCGCCGAGCATGTAGCTCATCAGCCCCTCTGCCTCGGCGCGGTGCGCTTCCGCTTCGGTCTGGGCGGAGCGGGCGGCGATGCCGAGGCCGCCAGCGAGCACCACCAATCCCGCCAACAACACCATGATC
Organism: Duganella sp.; assembly: GCA_036387635.1. Classification (GTDB taxonomy): domain Bacteria; phylum Pseudomonadota; class Gammaproteobacteria; order Burkholderiales; family Burkholderiaceae_D; genus Rugamonas. Next base: position 5,218 of record DASVTJ010000268.1, on the reverse strand, counting down.
CCCAGCCTGAGCCGTTCACCTCGGCGCACGCCCCTCAACGAGGTCTGCACGAAGTCCTGTTCTTGTTCCGTGAAGCCGAACCCGCTCGTTTTCAATAGTTGGCGCGCCTGATTGGCTTGCGTGCCGGACGGCAGCAGCATGTCGCGCTGGCGGCCGCTGTCGTGCCAGCGCCTGGCTTGCGCGCTGATGCGGCTGCGCGTTTGCAACGCTTGCCGGTGCTCGTCGATCCACGCGACCACGCGCGGCCAGCGCCGCAGCAGCGCTTCGTGGGCGATGCCGAATGCCGGGGCGCCGCCGTGCAGGTCGCTGACAAACAGGTGGGCGTCGACCAACGCCTGCACCAGTTTGGTTTCATCGTCGCTGCTCAAGGCCGCCCACGACACCCGGGGCGAGGTGACGGTCGATTCGTCCTCCGCCACCAGCACCAGGCGCGACAACAACTGCGGCAGCGCGGCGATCTGGGCTGCGCCCAACGCCGAAATCACTTGCTCGGCGCGGGCGCCGATGGCGCCCTCCAAGCCGCCCATGGCGTTATAGGCAGTATGGCTCAATTCGCCGTCCGCACTGCGCTGGCGGTACAGCTCTTGTAGACAGTATTGCAACAGCGGTAGCGTGTCCGAGCCGGACTTCGCTGTGTTGATCAAGAGCTCGTCCAAGCCTTCGCCGTGCTGGTCGACGGTATAGCGCAGTTGCGCGACCTGCGCGGGGTGGCGGACGATCTGCGCGATATCGGCGTTGCCGGGCGGGGTCAGGTCGAAGTGGCCGCCGCGCAGCTTCATGCCCATCAGGGCGGGGTAGGCCGTCAAATGCGCATAAAAGTCATTGCGGCAGGCCAGCACCAACAGCACGCTGCCCGAGCGCGCCAGCTGGTCCAGCACGTTGATGAAGACGACGCGCTCCTGCTCGCCGATGTGCGGCAGGCGGAACACGGCTTCGAAACGGTCGATGAACACGGCCAGCCTGATCGTCGGCAGGCGCTTTTGCATCTGCTCGACCATGCCGGGCAAGTCCCGCGCCATATATTGGGCGAGGGCGGCGGCGCTGGTGTTTTCAAACAGCAGGCGGCCGTCGATCTCGGCGTCGAGCAGCACGCTGGCCAGCGTCTCAAGCAAGCCGGCCTGGCCCATGTCCGCGCAATCGAGCTGGACATGGTCGCTGATCGCCAGTCCGGACTCGGCCGGATTAATGCCCGCGCCGGCCTTCAGCGCGGGAATCAGCCCGGCCTGGACCATCGAAGTCTTGCCGGCACCGGATGGCCCCAGCACCAGCACCATCGCGCAGGCCGCCCGCACCTGCGCCGTCACCACCTGCACCAACTGGTCGACGCCAAGCTTGCGGCCGAAGAAGATGGCCGCGTGCTGCTCCTCGAACGCTTCCAGTCCGCGGAACGGCGAGGCGTGCAGCCAGCTGCCGTTGCTGACGTCGTCGTCGTAGCTGAGCTCGGCCAGCAGTCGGTATCCGCGCTTACGGATGGTTTCAATATAGCGCGGTTCGGCCACCGAGTCGTCCAGCGCGCGGCGCAACTGCGTGATGATTTTGTGTACCGCGTTGTCGCTGGCGGGCGTGCCGCCCCAACACGCGTCGAGCAGCGCGTCGGCCGAGATGACGTCGTGTGGGTGTTTGCAGAAATGCAACAACACATCCATCGCACGCGGTTCCAGCTGCCGGCTAAGGAGGCCGCAACCGAGCGTATTGGTGGACGGATCGACTCGCCATTGACCAAAACGGAAGCTTTTACGGTTCACACTACCCTTCATTACATAAAAATAAAAACAGCAAAATCAATAACTTAGAAATAAGAAGGTTTCCGGAAGGCCATTTTGGTGACGATTGAGTACAGTCACTTCCGAACTGCACGTTTAGCTAATACTAACATTATGCCGAGGAAACTATTAAACATTTTGCCCCCATTGTTGCATCGCCGCGCGAATGGCATTCGGCCGCCTCCCAGGACGCGCACCCGAACGAGGTGCGCGCCGAGTTGCTCCGCATCGCACTCAGCCGCACCTTCAACAGGGCGTACCAGTGCAGCGCGTTGCTCCATCAATTACCGCAGGCAGACTGTAACCAGAAGTATCAAGTCGGCACGGACGACTTCCCCATGCCAAGCCGTTCGAAATCCGGCTTTGGCCTCGTGATGTCCGTGGCCGAAGTTCCACCTACGCATTCAACGGAGAAACCATGGTTGTTTTAAACGGCGTGAAAGCCCCATTCGAACTGACCCAGCACGCCATAGCAATTAAGCAACAGGGGATCGATTTTGCAATTCGTTACTATAGCCACCACGCCGGTAGAAATTTATCGCTGGCCGAGGCCAGGGCGCTGACCGATGCCGGGATTCAAATCGGCGTGGTGTGGGAAACCATTGGCGCCCATCTGCATTCGTTCAGCCGGGCGCAGGGTTTGGCCGATGGCGCCGCCGCCTATCTGATGGCGCAGTCGGCCATCACGCAGCCGTCGGGCTCGGCGATTTACTTTGAAGTCGACTGCAATCCCCATGCCGAGGACATCGCCGGCCCGATCACCCGCTATTTCGAGGGTGTGAACCAGGCGTTCGGCGCCGCGCGGCCCGGCGAGCCGCGTTACCAGATCGGCGTGTACGGCTCGCCGGCTTGCTGCAAGGCGATGGTCTCCAGCGGGCTGGCGTCGCTCAGCTGGTTCTCGCCTGGGCCGGAGGCCGCCGAAGGGCGAGGACACGACGACGCAGGCTACAATCTCAAGCAGCTAGTTCCCGGCGCGCTGCCGGTGGATGACGGCAAAAGGATACACGTGGACCTGGCGTGCAGTAACGGTCACCTGCCGACCGGCTTATTCCGGGTGCTGTAATGGCGACCATTCAATTTACCGAATCGCCAACGCTGAAGACGGTAAAGCCATACCAGACCGTGCTTCTCAACAGCACGGGGCGGGATGTGGTGCTGAAGTTCGTCACCGCGCCGGATCTGACGGTGCCCGCTTTCACCATCAGCGCCGGCGTCAGCGCCGCGATCGATTGCATTTGTATTGGCGCGGCCCGCTACTATTCGAGTCACGGTCAGAATTACGCGATCGCCGAGGGCAGCACGGCGGTCCTCACATTTGCCGATCAGCAGCTGTCGATGGTGATCTCGCCCTGACTTTGGAAATCCGGCGCGGCGCGGTAAGATGCGGTCCATGAATACTTCGCATATTGACAACAACCCGGGCCACCCGTCGGCCCGTAATGCCGGTCTCGACACCTTGCGCGCCTTGGCGATCGTTCTGGTGTTCATGAACCACTACATGATCTTCGTCAGCTTCCGCCCGACTTTCGGCTGGATGAGCGAGATTGGTTGGGCCGGCGTCGACTTATTCTTCGCGCTGAGCGGGTATTTGATCGGCAACCAGATACTGTCGGGGATCCGCAGGCAGCAGAACGGACCGGAACGCTTTTCGCTGCCGCGCTTTTATGCGCGCCGATTCCTGCGTACCTTGCCGAATTTTTACTTCGTGCTGGCGCTATACGCCTTGTGGCCTTATTGGCGCGGCGAGAGCGTGCTGCCGCCGCTGTGGAAGTTCCTGACCTTTACCCAGAATATCCAGCTGGTGCCGGGCACGGCGTTTTCGCACGGATGGTCGCTGTGCGTGGAGGAACAGTTCTACGTGCTGTTGCCGGCGGTGGCGCTGTTGATCGCCGCCTGCCGCAGGTCGCTGATGTGGGCCTGGGTGGCGGTGGCCGGCGCGTTGGTCGGCGGCATGGCCGTGCGCGCCTACTTGTGGACGCAGTACGGCGGCGAGGGCGGCTTCCTGTATTACACGCATATTTATTACGCCTCGTGGTGCCGTTTCGACGAACTGATATTCGGCGTGGCGCTGGCGCTGGTGAAAAATTATCATGCCGGCGCCTGGAAAGTCATCACCTCGCGCGGCAACTGGATGCTGCTTGCCGGCATCGGCATGCTGGCGCTGACCTGGTCGATGCTGCTCGAGGACCATTATGGCTACATGATGACGGTGATCGGCTATCCGATGCTGGGCGTGAGTTTCAGCTTGCTGCTGATCGCGGCGCTCAGTCCGGGATCGCTGTTGCAGCGCTGCCGCGTGCCGGGCGCGGCAAGTATCGCGCTGTGGTCGTACGCGATCTACCTGACGCATAAGCAGTTGTGCGTGCTGATGCGCGTGCCGCTGCGCGCTTACGGCTGGGGCCCGGATTCATGGCAGGCGATCTCGGTCATGGCCGCCGCCAGCGTGTTGGTCGGCTGGCTGCTATATCTGCTGGTGGAAACGCCGTTCATGAAACTGCGCGACCGCTTCGTGCCGACCAATTTCGCCAAGCCGGCCGCGCCGGCCGCCGTGGCCGCCTGATCAACGGACTATTTCATCTCGATCACGTCGAACGGCGATTGCGTGGAGCCGAGGAAGGCCATCACGCTGCGGGCGCGCTCGCTGATGTCTTCGTGGCGCGTGCCGGCGATGGCCGTGCGCAGGCCGGGTATCACTTCGGTGATGTGCGGGCTGTCGTAGGCGTGGACGAGCAGGGAGGCCAGCTCGCTGGCGCGGCCACGGTTGTTGCGCATGCGCTCTTCCAGCATCGCCAGCAGCGTGCGCTGCATGCGCGGCGTGGGATTGGTGATGTAGCCGAACACCAGCGGCGTGTTGCTGATCGCTTCGCACAAGCGGCTTTCGATCTGGTCCGGTTTGACGTCCGACGCGATATCGAAATAGGCGCCGTTCCAGTGCGTGCGTTCGTACGGGTGGCCGGGCGGGAAGGAATCGGCCGTCTCGAAGCCGAGCATGTGGCTGAGATAGCGTAACCATTTAATTAGAGTAGGCATCATGGCAGCATTTTAACCCAGCGGCCAGGTGGTGGTGGGCAGCCCCGGACAGCTGGTGCCCGGTGGCTGTTGTGAAGGTTGATGCGGCGTTGATCCCGTTATACGTGGGCTTCTTCTCCCAGCTTGCCGGCGCGGAAATCCTCGACGGCGGCAAAGATTTCAGCTTGCGTGTTCATCACGAACGGGCCGTACTGCGCGATCGGCTCGTTCAGCGGCTTGCCGGCAATGAGGATCAGCCGGCTGGCCTCGGCCGCGTGGATGTTGACGCCGTCGGCGCCTGTCGTGTTGGCCAGGATCGCCATCTTGCCCGACGCCACATCCTTGTCGCCCACGCGCACCGCGCCGCGATAGGTGAAGAGGAAGGCGTTGTGGCCTTCCGGCAGCACCTGGCTGAACGAGGCGCCGGCCGGCAAATCGATGTCGAT
>DASVTJ010000267.1:0-3282 GCA_036387635.1 Duganella sp. | reverse complement strand
ACCGAACTCGATCGCGTGCTGGGTTACGAGGCCAACTTCGCCGGGACCAGCTTCGCCACGCTGGATAAATGGCAGAGCAAGAAGTTCAAGTACGGCTCCGACATCGTCAACATCGTCGCCGACAAGACCACGCCAGGCTCGTTGGCCAACGTCGGCTACGACGACGAAGGCGTCAAGTGCAAGCGCTGGGACATCATCAAGGACGGCATCCTGGTCAACTACCAGGCCACGCGCGACCAGGCCCACATCATCGGCGAGAAGGAATCGCACGGTTGCTCGTACGCCGACAACTGGAGCAGCGTGCAGTTCCAGCGCATGCCCAACGTCTCGCTGCAAGCGGGTAAAAAGAAGCTGACGCCCGACGAGATGATCAAGGATGTCAAGAAGGGCATCTACATTGTCGGCGACGGCTCGTTCTCGATCGACCAGCAACGCTACAACTTCCAGTTCGGCGGCCAGCTGTATTACGAAATCAAGAACGGCAAGATCGGCCAGATGCTCGAGGACGTGGCCTACCAGTCCAACACCCAGGAGTTCTGGAACGCCTGCGCCGCCATGTGCGACGAGCGCGATTGGCGCATGGGCGGCTCCTTCTTCGACGGCAAAGGCCAGCCTTCGCAATCGTCGGTGGTGTCGCACGGTTCCAGCACCTCGCGCTTCAACGGCATCAACGTCATCAACACCGCACGCAAAATCGGCTAAGCCTAGAGAACAGAGAACATGAAAAATTTGACCCAAGAAGAAACCAAGCGACTCTGCGACAAGGTGCTGTCGCTGACCAAGGCCGACCAGTGCGAGGTGACGCTGAACGGCAGCCGCAAGGGCAATATCCGCTACGCCCGCAACGCCGTGTCGACCGCCGGCTTGATCGAGGACACGCAGTTGACGGTGTCGGTCGCCTTCGGCAAAAAGCAGGGCGTCGCCTCGATCAATGAGCTGGACGACAAGTCGCTGGAAAAGGCCGTGCGCCGCGCCGAGGACCTGGCGCGCCTGGCGCCGGAAAATCCGGAGTTCATGCCGACGCCGGGCAAGCAGCAATACAAGGCCAGCGAGACCTTCTTCCAGAAGACCGCCGACATCGATCCCGAATTCCGCGCGCAGGTGGCGGCATACAGCATTGAGAACAGCAAGAAGAACAAGCTGGTGGCGGCGGGCTTCTTCACCGATTCGTCCAGCTTCACGGCGATCGCCAATTCCAACGGCGTGTTCGGCTACCAGCGCGACGCGGGCCTGGACTTCACCGTCACGGTGCGCACCGAGGATGGACGCGGGTCCGGCTGGGCCAAGCGCAGCGTGAGCGACGCCGGCAAGTTCGACGCACGCGAAGCGTCCAACGTGGCGATCGAAAAGGCGCTGAAATCGGTCGACGCCAAGGCGCTGGAGCCGGGCCGCTACACGGTGATCCTGGAACCGGCGGCGACGTCGGACCTGCTGGGCTATATGTTTGGCGGCTTCGATGCGCGCCAGGCCGACGAGGGCCGCAGCTTCCTGTCGAAAAAGGGCGGCGGCAACCGCATGGGCGAGAAGCTGTTCGACGAGCAGGTCAACATCTGGACCGACCCGTGGGACAAGAACGTGGCGGTGCTGCCGTGGGATAACCGCACCATGCTGGCGCGCGAGCACCAGGAGATCATCAAAAACGGCAAGATCAACGCGCTCAATTATTCGAACTACTGGGCCAAAAAACAGGGCCAGCGCGCCATCGGGGCGCCGGGCAATATCATCATGGCCGGCACCGACAAGTCGACCGAGGAGCTGATCGCCAACACCAAGAAGGGCGTGCTGGTGACCCGCACCTGGTATATCCGCATGGTCGATCCGCAGTCGGTGCTGTTGACCGGCCTGACGCGCGACGGCACCTTCTACATCGAGAACGGCAAGATCAAGCATCCGATCAAGAACTTCCGCTTCAACGAAAGCCCGGTGGCGATGTTGAACAACATCGATGAACTGGGCCGTCCGGAGATCCTGTCCGGCGACGAGTCGGAGTACCAGCTGCTGATACCGGCGATGCGGGTGCGCGACTTCAACTTCACGTCGCTGTCGGACGCGGTCTAAGGAGTTATCGTGGAACGTCGTTCATTTCTAAAAGTCGGCGCGGCCGCCGGCGGCGGCTTGCTGATTCCTGTTTTCGGCAATGCCATCGCCGCCGAGGAGCTGCTCAATCCCATGGCGGTGCAGTTCAAGAAGTCGCTGGCCGACGCCGCGATGAACGCCGCCACGAAGGCCGGCGCCTCGTATTGCGATGTGCGCGTCGGCCGCTACCTGAACCAGTTCATCACCACGCGCGATCTGAACGTCGAAAACATCGTCAACACCGAATCCTCCGGCGTCGGCGTGCGCGTGATCGCCGGCGGCGCCTACGGCTTCTGCTCGACCAACATCATGACCCTGGACTCGGTGGCGGAAGCCGCGCGCCAGGCGGTCGCCATCGCGCGGGCCAACGCCAGGCTGCAAACCGAGCCTGTGGTGCTGGCCCCGGTCAAGGGCGTGGGCGAAGTGGCGTGGGCCACGCCGTTCAAGAAGGACTGGCGTACGGTGCCGATCAAGGACAAGGCCGAGATGCTGATCGCCGCCAACAAGGCCGGCATGGACGCGGGGGCGAACTTCATGCAGTCGATGCTGTTCCAGGTGAACCAGCAGAAGTACTTCGCCTCCACCGACGGCTCCTATATCGACCAGGACATGCACCGTTTGTGGTCGCCGCTGACCGCCACCGCCGTCGACAAGAAGACCAACCGCTTCCGCACGCGCGCCGGCCTGTCATCGCCGGCCAGCATGGGTTATGAATTCTTCGACGCCAAAGCGGAGCACAAATTCAAGGCTCCCGGCGGCGTCGCCACTTTGTACAAGGGCGCCTACGATTTGATCGAGGACGCGCGCGCGGCCGGACGCCAGGCGCGCGAAAAACTGACCGCGAAGTCGGTCGAACCGGGAAAGTACGATCTGGTGCTGTCACCGGAACACCTGTTCCTGACGATCCACGAATCGGTCGGCCACGCGACGGAACTAGATCGCGTTCTTGGCTATGAGGCCAATTATGCCGGCACCAGCTTCGCCACGCTCGATAAATGGCAAAGCAAAAAATTCAAGTACGGATCGGACATGGTCAACTTCGTAGCCGACCGCACCACGCCAGGTTCGCTGGCCTGCGTCGGCTACGACGACGAGGGCGTGCCGGCCAAGCGCTGGGACATCATCAAGGACGGCATCCTGGTCAACTACCAGGCCACGCGCGACCAGGCCCACATGATCGGCGAGAAGGAGTCGCACGGCTGCTCG
>DASVTJ010000266.1:0-2236 GCA_036387635.1 Duganella sp. | reverse complement strand
TCGGTCAGCGATTCGGCGGCGGCCGAGGCTTCCTCGACCAGGGCCGAGTTCTGCTGGGTCATTTCGTCCATGCTGTCGATGGCGCGGCCGATGTCTTCGATGCCTTCGCTCTGGCGCTGGCCGGCCTGCGAGATCTCGACCATGATGTCGTGCACCTTTTTCACCGAGTCGACGATCTGGCCCATGGTTACGCCGGCCTGGTCGACCAGCGCGCTGCCGGCGTTGACCTTCGCGACCGAGTCGCCGATCAGTTCCTTGATTTCCTTGGCGGCCGCCGCGCTGCGCTGGGCCAGGCTGCGCACTTCGCCGGCCACGACCGCGAAACCGCGGCCCTGTTCGCCGGCGCGCGCCGCCTCCACTGCCGCGTTCAGCGCCAGGATGTTGGTCTGGAAGGCGATGCCGTCGATGACGGAGATGATCTCGACGATCTTCTTGGCCGAGGTGTTGATGTCGCCCATGGTGCTGACCACGCCGCCGACGACCTGGCCGCCGCGGGTGGCGATGTCGGTGGCGCTGACCACCAGCGCGTTCGCCTCGTTGGCGTTGGCGGCGTTCTGGCGCACGGCGCCGGTCAGTTCGTCCATCGCACGCGCGGTACGCTCCAGGTTCGCCGCCTGCGATTCGGTGCGGCCGGCCAGGTCGGCGTTGCCGGTGGCGATTTCGGCGCTGGCCACCGCAATCGTCTCGGCCGAGGTCTTGATCTCGGCCACCAGCGTCGCCAGGCGTGCGCGCATGTCCTTCAGCGCGACCAGCAGGCTGCTGCTGTCCTTTGCTTCGGTATGGATGTCCATCGCCAGGTTACCGTTGGCGACGGCGCGCGCGATTTCGCGTGCATATTCCGGCTCGCCGCCCAGCTGGTGCCAGATGGCGCGCACCACGAACCAGGACACGACGGCCAGGCTCAGGATCACGACCAGCGCGGTCAGGATCATGGTCCACAGCACGCGGTTCACATTGGCTTCGCTGCTGGCGATGCCGGCCTTGAACTGTTCCTTGGCCATGGCCTGGGTCTGCTCGAGATCCTTGTTCAACGTGGCCAGCGTGCTCTGCATCTTCGGCACCACGGCCTGGGCGTCGCCTTGCTCGAGTTCGAGCATGATGCGCGCGGACGACAGGGCCGGCGCATAGTAATCGTTGAATTCCTTCAGCAGGCGCGCGCCGTTGTCGGCCTGCCCGGCGATGGCGCCGAACTGCTTCAGGTGGGCGCGCACGGCCTCGGCCTGCTTGCCCACTTCGTCGATGCGCGCCTTGTCGCCTTCGCTGACGGCGTCCATCAGGCCGTCGGTGATGTCCTTGACTTCGAGCGAGAGTGCCTTCGAAGCATCGAGCACCGGGTAGTCGGCGTTCTCGGTGGCGTGGATCGATTCCAGGGCGTTGTTCGCGATGGTCGCGCTCACGCCCACGCCAAGACCGAAAATCAGGGTCGAAATGACCGGTAGTGCCCAGATCGTGCGCTTGATGCTCATGTGCTTGTCTTTCTCAACTCGCTGCTGACTATGATTGACCGGTGTTGCTGACGTTTTCAGCTGAAAAGCCCTGCCGGCTGGGGAGCGGGCAGGGCTGGCTTGCAGAAGCGATGCTTCCGGTATTTGTTTACGGCGCGGTAAAGACAACCTTGACGGTGGCGTCGACGGCGCTCTTTTCCATGTAGCCGATCGCCTTCGGGTTGCCGGCGACCAGTGCCTTGACGGCGGCGCTGTTGGCGACTTCCTTCGGCATCGTGGCCTTGCCGGTGAAGACCAGCTTCGACCACAGGGCCTTGGCCTGCGAGGCGTCCTTGTCGGTCACCTTCTTGTAGAACTCGCCGCGGATCGGCGCGTCTTCAGGCTGGTCGACCGGGGTCATGGCGCTCGATTTACCGAGGAAGAACTGGGCAACCTGTTCCTTGGTCATGGTGGCTTCCGCAGCCTTCGGGTTCACCACGACGACGACTTCGGCCATGGCCGGCGCCGAAGCGGCGAGGACGGCTGCGGCCAGGGCCGCGTTCAGGAGTTTGTTCATGGCGCGTTCCTTAGAAAACGAAGTCGATCGCGACGGCGCCGACGGTGACATCTTTGTTGAAGCCGGTGGCCGGGGCCAGCAGCAGGCCGCTGCCGGTGGTTGGCTTGACGCGGTCGATCTGCGCCTTCAGGGCCAGCGAGCGGTAGAAGTCCCAGCGCACGCCGATCGAAGTGGTGCTCTGCTCGCCCTGGCCGATGCCGCCGTATGGCAGGCGGTTGGCGCCGGCGCGCAGGGC
>DASVTJ010000265.1:0-8311 GCA_036387635.1 Duganella sp. | reverse complement strand
TGGCCCGATCGACGCCTTCGTCGACGCGCTGGGACTGGACATCAAACTGATGGACTACCACGAGCACTCGATCGGTTCGGGCGCCAACGCCAAGGCGGCCTGCTATGTCGAACTGCGCCTGGCCAACGGCCCGACCTTGTTTGGCGCGGCCACCGACAGCAACATCCTGACCGCCTCCTTCAAAGCGGTGCTCAGCGCGGTCAACCGCCAGCTCAACACCATCGAAGCGGCGCAAGCCACGGGCGCGGTCGCGGCCTGATAAGGATCCGCTAGCGCATCACCATGGCGCCGGCGAGAACCACGCGTTCCCGCCGGCCGCCCACGGCACCACCTCCAACAGACACGATCACCGCGCCAAGCAGCGACGCCACCATCCAGCGAAAACGCGCGCCCGCCGCGTGATGGTCTTCGTCTTGAAAACAACGTCGCTTACAGTTGGATATCCATCAGCACATCGTCGTACGGCACGCCGTTGACGATCAACGCGCAATGCTCGCGTCCATACACTTTGAAGCCGATCGACTCGTACAGGGTGATCGCCGCAGCGTTACCGACGGTGACAGCCAGCGTCACCTTGGTCACGCCCTCGAGCGTCGAGATGAATTCCATCGCGTAGTCCATCAGCTGGCGGCCAACGCCGGTGCCGCGATAGGCGACATCGACCTGCATGCCACGAATATACGCTTTGTGACGAAGCTTGATTTGCGATTCGCGGCCGACGCCGACCATGCCGACCAGGCGATCGCCGTCGAAGGCGCCGAAGCGATTGCGGCCGGCCTCCGATGCGAAGTACGCCTCGGTCACCGAGATCGGCGTATTGCACTCTTCTTCGTAGCTGGAGGTGAAAGCGGAGGGTGTTTCGCGGAGACCGGAGAGGCGCAATGACTGGAAGGATGCGGCGTCAGAGGGCGTTAATCGTCGTATAAGGATAGGCATGATGAGATAAGTAGGAGGGTGGAATGTAACGATGTATAAATTATCATTTACCTGTGTACCAATAGCAAGCGAATAGGGCCGCCTGAACCAAAGTTAACTGGTCAATGCCAATTAAGATCATTCCTTTGGCGATTGTGACAGCCTCGATCATGCGTCATGGGGTTGAAACGCAGCGTTCTGGTTGTCGGACTGGTGGCGCGACCACTCTGCCGTATTGGTTAACGTAAGCGTCAAGCTTGGCGCGCCAGACGAATGCCGGTGAACTGCCAGCGGGCGCCGGCCGGGAAGAAATTGCGGTAACTGGCGCGCGCGTGGCCGGGCGGCGTGGCGCACGACGAGCCGCGCAGCACGTACTGGTTCAGCATGAACTTGCCGTTGTATTCGCCAAGCGCGCCGGGCGCGGTTTGATAGCCGGGATATGGCGCGTAGCTGCTGCTGGTCCACTGCCAGCAATGGCCGAACATCTGCCGCAGCGAGGCGTGGCCACCTTCGCCGACCTCGGTGCCGGCAGGATGCAGCGCGCCGGTTTCGATGTCCGCCCGCGCGGCGGCGAACTCCCATTCCGCCTCGGTCGGCAACCGGGCGCCGGCCCAATGGGCATAGGCGTCCGCCTCGAACAGCGACAGGTGCGTGACCGGCAGGTTCGGGTCCAGCGGTTGGGCGCCGCGCAGCGTGAACTCCTGCCAGTTGCCGTCGTCGTCCTGCTGCCAGTAGATCGGACACTTCAGATTCTGGCTGCGCACCCAATCCCAGCCCTCGGCCAGCCACAGCGCGGCGTTGAAATAACCGCCGGCGGCGATGAACGCCTGGAACTCGCCATTGGTCACCAGCCGCGAGGCCAGCTGGAACGGTGCCACGTATTGTTTGTGGCGTGGCAGCTCGTTATCGAAGCAAAAACCGTCGCCTTCGTGGCCGATCTCGGTCAGGCCGCCGTCGAAAGGTAGCCACGCCAGCGCCGGCGCCGGCGCGGACACCGGCGCCGCCACCTCCACATACGCCGGCAGCAAGGCGCTTTGCGCCAGCAGGTGCTTGACGTCGGTGAGCATCAACTCCTGGTGCTGCTGCTCGTGCTGGAGGCCCAACATCAACAGCATCTCCAGCTGTCCGCGCCGGGCCGCATCGATCCCGCCGGCCAGCAGGCGCGCCATGCGCGCGTCGACATCGGCGCGGTAGGCCCGCACCTGCGCCATCGCCGGGCGTGTCAGCAGGCCGCGCTGCGCACGCGGATGCTTTTCGCCGATGCCGTTGTAATAGGAATTGAACAGTACCCTGAACGCCGGATGGAAAGGCCTGAACTCCGCCTCCATGCGCTCCAGGATAAACGTCTCGAAGAACCACGTGGTGTGCGCCAGATGCCACTTGATCGGACTGGCATCGGGCATCGACTGCGCGCCGCAATCCTCGTCGGTGAGCGGCTCGGCCAGCAGCAGCGAGTGGCGGCGGACGTCGTGGAAACGGCCGAGAAGTTCGGCACCCGGCTGCTGCCGCGGCAAACGCATATCCATAAAGTGTCTCTCAGAGTCGATGCGGGTGGTTGCGCGTGGTTGCTGAGGGTTGCGCTTAGCTGCGGATGACACGGGCGTGGATCACGGCGAACCACCCGGCCGGATCGGTCCACACGCGGTTGGTGGCGAAACCCGACTGCTCCAGCAAGCCGACGAACGACTGCCGCGTGTATTTGTAGCTATCCTCGGTGTGGATGCCCTCGCCCTGCGCGAAGCGGCGCTCGCCGCCCTGCCAGCGCACCGTCAACGCGCTGCGCGCTTCCAGATGCATTTCGATGCGGCTTGCCTCCTGATTGAAGAAGGCGCGGTGCCGCCACTGGCGCACGTCGAAATCGGCGCCGATCAAACGGTTCACGTGGCGCAGCATGTTCAGGTTGAAGGCCGCCGTCACGCCGATGGCGTCGTCGTACGCTGCATCGAGCACGGCGCTGTCCTTGATCAGGTCCACGCCGATCAATAAACCGCCGTCGTCGCCGGCGTTGGCGTGCAAGCCGCGCAGAAAGTCCTTGGCCTGTTCCGGCGAAAAATTACCGATCGACGAACCCGGATAGAAGAACAGGCGGCGCCGATGGCGCACGCTGTCCGGCAGCGCGAAGCCGCTGGAAAAATCCAGTCCCAACGGCGTCATGTCAATGTTGGGAAAACGCTGCCGCAAGCGGGTGACGGAATCGATCAGGAAATCGCGCGAGATATCGACCGGCACATACTGCGCCGGCTGCAGCAACGGAAACAGCCCGGCCGCCTTGGCGCAATTGCCCGCGCCCAGATCGATCAGCGAAGTGCCGGTGCCGATGTCCCGCGCCATGTCCTCGCCGTGGGCGGCAAAGATGCCGGCCTCGGTGCGGGTGGGGTAATACTCCGGCAGTTCGCAGATCGCTTCGAACAGTTTGGAACCCAAGCCATCGTATAAATATTTGGGCGACGTGAACGCGGCCGGTGCCAACAGACCGGCGCCGATTTCGGCAATGACGGCGGCGCTGCCTTGGGGGTGGGACGTGTCCATGCTTGATCTGCCTTTGACTGAAAGAGCTTGCCCGCCAGCGTGAGCCATGTCGTAGACAAACTTTTTGTTATGATAGCTGAATATCTATTTTGTCGTTCCGCATGAGATAAAACCGTGCGCCCTTGCACATTGGGCGGCGATACTAGCAAATCAGAAGTATAAATTTTAAAAAAAGGGCAATACACGATGAAATTTTCCCCAATGACCGCGCTCAAATCGTTGCTGACCGCCGGTTTGATGCTGGCCGCCGCCCATTCCCAAGCCCAGTCGGCCGACCGCGTGCTGCGCGTATCCGCCATTCCGGACGAAGCGCCGACCGAGCTGCAACGCAAATTCAAGCCGTTGGGCGAGTACCTGGAGAAAAAGACCGGCATGAAGGTCGAATTCACGCCCGTCACCGACTACGCGGCATCGGTCGAAGCGCTGATCAACAAGAAAGTGGACATGGTCTGGTTCGGCGGCTTCACGTTCGTGCAGGCCAAGGACCGCAGCAAAAACCAGGTCACGCCGCTGGTGCAGCGCGCCGAGGATGAGAAATTCCGCTCGGTGTTCATCACCACCAACAAAGACATCAACAAGCTCGAAGACCTGAAGGGCCGTACGCTGAGCTTCGGTTCCGAATCGTCGACCTCCGGCCACCTGATGCCGCGCTCCTTCCTGCTGGCAGCCAAGATCGATCCGGACGCGGACCTGAAGCGCATCGCCTTCTCCGGCGCGCATGACGCCACCGTCGCCGCTGTCGCCGGCGGCAAGGTCGATGCCGGCGCGTTGAACATCTCGGTGTGGGAAAAACTGGTCGCCGAGAAGAAGGTCGATCCGGCCGTGGTGCGCGTCTTCTACACCACGCCCGGCTACTACGACTACAACTGGAGCGTGCGCACCGACATGAGCGCCGACTTGAAGAAGAAGCTGACCGACGCCTTCCTGGCCCTCGACCCGAAGAACCCGCAGGACAAGGTCATCATGGATCTGCAGCGCGCCTCCAAGTTCATTCCGACCAAGGCCGAGAACTACACCGCCATCGAAGCCGCAGCCCAAAACGCCGGCCTGCTGAAGAAGTAACCGTCGAAGCAAAATCGTAAAGCAATCCATGCCGACCTACCAATTGCAAAACCTGACGGTGCGCCACCTTGGCGCCTCGGCGTCGGCTTCGGCTTCGGCTTCGGCTTCGGCGCCAGCGCTGCAAGCGATCTCGCTGACGGTGCGACAGGGCGAGCAACTGGCGCTGATCGGCCCTTCCGGCGCCGGCAAGACCACCTTGCTGGCAACCTTGGCGTGCGCCCACCAGCCGGCCGAAGGCGTTTTCCGCGCCTTCGGCGCCGACCCGTGGGCGCTGAACGAGGCGGCGCGCCACCGCCTGCGCGCGCAGCTTTTTCTGGCGCCGCAAACGCCGCCCCTGCCACCGCGCCAGCGCGTGGTGACGGCGGTGCTGGCCGCGCGCCTGCCGCAATGGAGTTTATGGCGCGCGTTGGTCTCCTTGTTCAAACCCGAAGACCCGCAAGCGGCGTGGCAGGCGCTGTCGCGCTTTAATCTGGGCGACAAGCTGTATGCGCGCGTCGACCGCCTGTCGGGCGGCGAGCGCCAGCGCTGCGGCCTGGCGCGCCTACTGCTGTCGCCGGCCAAGGCCTTGCTGGTGGACGAGCCCCTGTCCGCGCTCGACCCGGCGCTGTCCGAACTGACGCTGGCCACGCTGCGCGACGAAGCCGCCTCGCGCGACGCCACGCTGATTTGCAGCCTGCACCAGGTGGACCTGGCGCTGCGCCACTTCCCGCGCATCGTCGCCCTGCGCAACGGCCGCATCGAATTCGACCTGCCGCGCGCGCAAGTCACGCAGCAGATGATCGACGAGCTGTATCAAGGCGAACAACCCGCCAGCGCCCCGCCGCAGGAGCACGACGCGCTGGCCGTCAAGCTGGGGATCGGCGCCTGCCTGTAATGAACGCTTTTCCTTCCCACCTGCGCGCCGATCCGGCCTGGCGCGGCCGCTTGATCGGCTGCGCGGTCGCCGTCATCATCCTGTGGCCGATGCTGGTCGTCAGCGAATTCAAGCCGTGGATACTGTGGGACTGGCAAAGCCTGTCGGCCACCGGGCGCTTTCTGTCGGACTTCCTGGTGCCGGCCCATGGCGCCGAATTCCTGCAAATGCTGCTGCGTGAAACCTGGCAGACGGTCGCCATCGCCACCGCCGGCCTGACGCTGGCGCTGCTGGGCGCCATCCCCGCCACCTTGATCATCAACGAACAACTGTCGATTTCCGCGCTCGGCACCGGGCGCATGCGGCTGCCGGCCAGGATGCTGCGCCAGGGCGTGCGCTGGCTGCTGGTGCTGCTGCGCAGCGTGCCGGAGCTGGTGTGGGCGCTGCTGTTCGTGCGCATCATCGGCCTCGGACCCACCGCCGGCGTGCTAGCCATCGCCCTGACCTACTGCGGCATGCTGGGCAAGGTCTACGCCGAGATCCTCGAATCGTCGGACGCCCATGCCACCGACACGCTGCTGGCCAATGGCGGCGGCAGGCTGGCCGCGCTGCTGTATGGCGCGCTGCCGGAATCGGCGTCGGAGCTGATGTCGTACACCGTCTATCGCTGGGAGTGCGCCATCCGCGGCTCGGTGGTGATGGGCTTTGTCGGCGCCGGCGGCCTTGGCCAGCGCATGGATGAATCGATGAAGATGCTGGCCGGCGCCGAAGTGTCATCGATGCTGCTGGTGTTCGTGGCGCTGGTGGCGCTGGCGGACCTGTTCTCCAAAATCCTGCGCAGGCGCCTCGGATGAACGACCTCAATCCGATCGCCAAGATGCCGAAGCCGCCGGCGCGCGACTGGACGGTGCTGGCGCTGATGGCGCTGGTGGCGGTGCTGGTCGCCGCCAGCTTTGCCGCTTTGCCGCTCAGATGGCGCGAGTTCTTCACCATCGAAGCGGTCAACAGCGTGGGCGAACTGCTGGCCGGCTTCGCGCCGCCCGACGTGTCGGCGCGCTTCCTGATCAAGACCGCGTGGGCCACCGTTGAAACGATGTCGATGTCGGCGCTCGGCACGCTGCTGGCGGTGATCGCCGGGCTGGCGTTCTCGCTGCCCGCGTCGGGCCGCTTCGGCAAGGCGCCGCGCGCCGCCGTGCGCGCCTTGCTCAATGTACTGCGCTCGATCCCGGAACTGGTGTGGGCGTCGATCCTGCTCATCGCCGCCGGCCTGGGGCCGTTCGGCGGCACGCTGGCGCTGGCCGCGCACACCGCCGGGGTGCTGGGTCGCCTGTTCGCCGACGCGCTGGAAAACGCCGCGCCGCTGCCGGAACAAAGCCTGCGCACCAACGGCGCCTCGGCCATCGGCGCGTTTTTCTACGCCACGCTGCCGCAGACGCTGCCGCAGATGCTGTCGTACACCTTGTACCGCTGGGAGAACAACATCCGCGCCGCCGCCATCCTTGGCGTGGTGGGCGCCGGCGGCCTGGGGCAAATGCTCAAATACCACCTGTCGCTGTTCCAGATGCAGAAGGCCGCCACCGTCATCATCGCCATGCTGCTGCTGGTCGCGCTGGTCGACGCGATCAGCTTTGCGATGCGCCGTGCGCTAACGCGATAATTTTCGCGCCCACCAATCCGCCAACCCCGTCCCCACTTTCCCCTCGCCGCCATGCTCGAACTGCGCAACCTGTCCAAATCCTATGCCAGCGGCCGTCCGGTGCTGGCCAACCTATCGTGGACCTTCAAGGCCGGCGAGTTCGTGTCGATCATGGGCGATTCGGGCGTGGGCAAATCGACGCTGCTCAATCTGATCGCCGGCCTCGATATGCCCGATATCGATCGCGATGCCGATCCACGCGATGCGGGACAGTCGCCGATCATCATCGACGACGTGGCCATGTCGGGCCTCGACGACGACGCCGCCACCAAACTGCGACGCGCGCGCATGGGCTTCATCTTCCAGGCCTTCCACGTGCTGCCGCATTTGACCTTGCTGCAAAACGTCGCGCTGCCGCTGCTGCTCAACGGCCTGCCGACCGCGCGCGCGGCCGAGATGCTCGACGCCGTCGGCCTGGGTGGACGCGGCGACGATTTTCCGCACCAGCTGTCCGGCGGCGAGATGCAGCGGGTGGCGATCGCCCGCGCGCTGGTGCACCGCCCCGCGCTGGTGCTGGCCGACGAACCGACCGGCAATCTCGATCCCGACACCGCGCACAGCATCCTGACGTTGCTGCGCCGCGAGATCAAATCGACCGGCGCGTGCGCGATCATGGTGACCCATTCCCACATTGCGGCAGGGATGACAGACAAAGTCCTACAACTTTCGAAAAGCGGCATACAAGAAACAACAATCGTCAACCCGTTTAAGCAATAAACAAGATAATTCAATTGTTAAACCCTGCAATTTTGGCCGCGAAGTAGTATTATTTGAATTAACTTGCATGGTTATCAAGAATGTTGAGTCGCGCACCACGTTCGACGCAAAAATGTGGGCGCTAGCCTTGCTGGGAAACGTCTTTATTCACGTTTTAGCAAAGGAGGAGCCATCATGAATGTACGGCAAAAAAAGCTGGAACTGATCGAAGCCATGAATCGTGCTCGGGCGCTGGAACCATCCAGTTTTGTTCCGAACAAGTTGCTTGATACTTTGATCGAAAAAATGAACTTAAAAAATGACGCGGAATTATGCCGAGTTTTGGAAGTGCAACCTCCCATCATCAGTAAAATCAGGCACCGGAAGTTGGCGGTTGGTGCGACCATTTTGCTGCGTATGCATGAAAAGTCGGAAATCAGCATACGTGAATTGAAAGACCTGTCGACCGCGTCAATGCACTGATCAACCTCGTTGATCTCGCCATGCCAGGCGCCGGCATGCGGTACCGGCGCCCTTTCCGCCCTTTCAATACGCGCGCG
>DASVTJ010000264.1:0-1534 GCA_036387635.1 Duganella sp. | reverse complement strand
CGAAATCTGGCACGCCGGCGAAACCAGCCAGCCGTGCGACTACGCGGTGGTGTGGTCGCCGCCCGAGGCCATGCTGCCGGAGCTGGCGCAGGTCAAGGCCATCTTCAACACCGGCGCCGGCGTCGACGCGCTGCTGCGCTTCGGCGACGCCATTCCGCGCGAGGTGCCGATCATCCGCCTCGGCGACGCCGGCATGGCGGTGCAGATGGCCGAATACGTCACGCACGCGGTGCTGCGCTATTTCCGCCGTTTCGACGAATACGAAGGGCAGGCGCGCGCCGGCCTATGGGCGCCGCTGCCGCAGCATAACCGTATCGATTTCGCCATCGGGGTGCTGGGCATGGGCGTGCTGGGCACGCGCGTGCTGGAGGCGCTGGCGCCGTTCGGCTTCCCGCTGCGCGGCTGGAGCCGCACCGAGAAGACGATGCCGGGCGTGCAGTGCTTCCACGGCGCCGAGGGACTCGACACCTTCCTGCGCGGCAGCCGGGTATTGGTCTGCATGCTGCCGCTCACGCCCGACACCAGCAACCTGGTCGACCGCACCAACATGTGCAAGCTGCCGGCCGGCGCCTTCATCATCAATGTCGCACGCGGCGCCCATCTCGCCGAGCCCGATTTGCTGGCGCTGATCAAGTCCGGCCACATCGCCGCCGCCACGCTCGACGTGTTCCGCAACGAGCCGTTGCCGGCGCAGCATCCGTTTTGGCAGGAGCCGCGCATCACGATCACGCCGCATATCTCGGCGCTGACGCTGCGGCGCGAAAGCGTGCAGCAGATCGCCGACAAAATCCGCCAACTCGAACAAGGCCAACCGGTCACCGACATCGTCGACCGCAACCAAGGATATTGAGATGAACAATTTACCCCGGCAGGTCAAGATCGTCGAAGTGGGGCCGCGCGACGGCCTGCAAAACGAAAAAGCCAGCGTGCCCGCCGAGATCAAGATCGCGCTGGTGAACCGCCTCACCAGCGCCGGCTTCCAGAACATCGAGGCGGCGTCGTTCGTGTCGCCGAAGTGGGTGCCGCAGATGGCCACCAGCGCCGAGGTGATGGCCGCCATCGGGCGCAAACCCGGCGTGGTGTACTCGGCGCTCACGCCCAACATGCAGGGCCTGGAGGCGGCGCTGGCGGCGCGCGCCGACGAAGTGGTGATTTTCGGTTCGGCCTCGGAGGCGTTCTCGCAAAAGAACATCAACTGCTCGATCGCCGAATCGATCGCCCGCTTCGAGAACGTGGCCAAGGCGGCCAAGGACAACGGCATCCGTCTGCGCGGCAGCATCAGCTGCTCGTTCGGCTGCCCGTATCAGGGCGATGTGCCGCTGGACTCGGTGGCCGACGTGGTGGGCCGCATGCGCGACCTGGGATGCGACGAGATCGACATCGCCGACACCATCGGCGTGGCCACGCCGCGCAAGACGCAGGCGGTGATGGAGCGGGCCATCCGCGAGTTCCGCGTCGACGGCCTGGCGGGGCACTTCCACGACACCTATGGACAGGCGCTGGCCAACATCTATGCCAGCCTGGAGGTGGGCAT
>DASVTJ010000263.1:0-4867 GCA_036387635.1 Duganella sp. | reverse complement strand
CGACTTCGCCAACCTGGCGTCGGAGGCGATCTCGCAGCTGCAAGTGTATAAAACCAGCCGCGCCGACACCCCGACCGGCGGCATCGGCGCCACCGTCAACGTGATGACGGCGCGCCCGCTGGACCGGCCGGGCCTGCACGCGAGCTTCGGCGTCAAGGGCGTCTACGACACCTCCAACGACAACCTGCCGGGCGACGTCAAGGCCAGCGACTCGACCACGCCCGAACTGTCGGGCCTGTACAGCAACACTTTCGCCGACGGCAAGTTCGGCATCGCGCTCACCGGCAGCTACCAGGAACGCAACCTCGGCTACAACACCGCCGCCGTCTCCAGCGGCTGGCACGGTCCGGTGCGCGGCGACGAAAACAGCTGGGGCTCGATCCCGCAGCCGGGCACGCCGGGCGCGCAAAACATCACCAACCGTCCCGGTCCGAGCGACGTCTACATGGTGCCGCAGAACCTGAACTACAACTTCAACGGCGTCCAGCGCCAGCGCACCAACGGCCAGTTGACGTTGCAATTCAAACCGGTCAAGGAACTGGTCACGACGCTCGACTACACCTACTCCGAAAACAAGATCCAGACCAAGCGCAACGACATCTCGGCCTGGTTCAACTTCGGCCCGTCGGCCAGTTCGTGGACCAAGGGGCCGGTGTCGAGTCCGCTGAGCTACACCGAGATCATCCCCCGCAACGAAAAAGACCCGACCATCGGCACCTCGGACGTGGCGATGGGCGGCGCCGACTTCGCCACCAAGACGCGCAACAAATCGCTCGGCTTCAACGCCGTGTGGAAACCGACCGCCGACCTGCGCCTGGAACTCGACGCGCACCGCTCGACGGCCACCTCCGGCGCCGACAGCCCGTTTGGATCGAGCAACACGCTGGGCACGGCCAGCTTCAGCCGCGGCACCACCACCGCCGACTTCAGCCAGGACTTCCCGGTGCTGAGCATGGAGGGCGTGGATTTCAGCAAGGCCGGCCAGCAAGTGACCGGCTCGAATTTCAACAACTCGTACATGCGCGGCAAAGTCGAGCAGAGCCAAGTGAAAGGCGCGTTAAAGGTGCTGCAAGCGTCGGAACTGAAATTCGGCGCCGGCGCGACCAAGGTCGAGAACCGCTCGGCCTTCTCCAACAACCAGCGCGACACCTGGGGCGGCGCCACCAAGGCGTCCGACTACCCGAGCGACGTCTGGCACAGCGACACCATCCGCCAGTACTTCGACAAGATCGACGGCAGCGGCAACCCGGCGCTGTTCAACCAGTTCTACACCTTCAACTTCGACCAGGTGCGCCAATTGGCGGCCAAGGCGTCCGGCCTGCCGGCGATGTACCTGCCGAAAAATACCTTCGACAACGATGCCCGCGTGCGGGAAAAATCGAAGTCGGCCTATGTCCA
Source organism: Duganella sp. (assembly GCA_036387635.1). GTDB lineage: Bacteria > Pseudomonadota > Gammaproteobacteria > Burkholderiales > Burkholderiaceae_D > Rugamonas. The sequence goes on along the minus strand of DASVTJ010000263.1, from coordinate 3,469 downwards.
GTTCAACACCGACTGGGACACGCCGATGCCGATCCGCACCGCGCTGGGCGTGCGCTACGAGAAGACCGACGTCGTCTCGACCGCATTGGTGCCGGTCGCCACCAGCATCAGCTGGACCGCGCAAAACGAATTCCCGGTGGCGTTCGGCACGCCGGCCTTCAGCACCATGACCGGCAAGTACCACAACATCCTGCCGAGCCTGGACTCGGACATCGAACTGTCGCCGACGCAAAAGCTGCGCCTGAGCTATGGCCAAAGCATCGGCCGGCCGCGCTACGACCAGATCCAGGGCGGCACCACCCTGGCCGCGCTGGCGCGGGTCGACGGCGGCAGCGGTTCGGAAGGCAACCCGGCGCTCAAACCGGTCAAGTCGAAGAACCTGGACTTGTCCTACGAGTGGTACTACGGCCAGCAGAATTTCTTCTCGCTGGGCTACTTCCGCAAGGATTTGACCAACTACGCCGGCCAGTCGACCTTTAACACCACGCAATTCAACCTGCACACGCCGGTCGGCGGGGCGCTATGGAACCTGGCGCTGGCCAACGGTTGCGCCGGCGCGGACACCACCTGCATCCGCAACTATATTTTCCGCAACCATCCGAACGCGCCGGGCGTGACGGTCGGCCCGGACGACGCCGGCACCGGCAACGCCACCGGCACCATCGTCGGCCAGCCCAACGATCCGATCGCCAACTTCAAGATCAACACGTTCGCCAACCAGAAAAAGGCCAGCCTCGACGGCGTCGAGATCAACCTGCAACACATGTTCGGCAGCAGCGGCTTCGGCATCTCCACCAACTACACGTATGTGAACTCGGGACTGAAGTACGACAACGCCAGGCTCGGCGAACAGTTCGCGCTGGTCGGCCTGAGCAACTCGTCGAACGTGGTCGGCATCTTTGAGAACGACAAGTGGACCGCGCGCCTGGCGTATAACTGGCGCGGCGAATTCCTGTCGTCGACCTTCGACGCCTACGGGCCGAACCCGCAGTACACCGAGTCCTACGGCCAGGTCGATTTGAGCGTGGGCTACAACGTCAACAAGAACATCAGCCTGCAATTCGAGGTGATCAATGCCGGCAACGCCATCCAGCGCGTGCACGGTCGCACCAAACAGGCGGTGGAGTCGGTCACGCAGGCCGGTCCGCGCTACATGCTGGGGGCGCGCTACAAGTTCTGATGTAGTGTAATTACAACCTTTGAAGGATCAGGCCGCTGCCCGTCAGCGGCCTTGTCGGTTATACTTTCCACAATATCTGGGACATTCCAATGGACAATGACGTGGTCCGACGTATAGTGATTGTGGGGGGCGGATCGGCCGGCTGGCTGACGGCCGGCCTGATCGCGGCCGACCATGGCGCGGGTGCTGGTGTGAATTTTCGCGCGGCTTCCGGCGCTCCCGGGGCGGCCCCGGCAGCCGGCTTGCAGGTGACGCTGATCGAATCGCCCGATGTTGCCCCAATCGGCGTCGGCGAAGGCACCTGGCCGAGCATGCGCGACACCTTGCGCCGCATCGGCGTCTCCGAATCGGATTTCTTCCGCGAATGCGACGCCGCCTTTAAGCAAGGCTCGCGCTTCAACCGCTGGCGCGACGGCGCCGACCACGACTACTACTTCCACCCGTTCGTGCTGCCGCAAGGCTACGGCGACGCCAATATGCCCGAACACTGGCTGGCGCGGCATCCCGGCGTTCCGTTCGCCGACCTGGTCAGCTTCCAGCCGCACCTGTGCGCGCAAGGCAAGGCGCCCAAGCAGGCCGCCACCCCGGAGTTCGCCTCGGTGGCCAACTACGGCTACCATCTCGACGCCGGCAAGTTCGGCGTGTTCCTGCGCAAGCATTGCCTGGAAAACCTTGGCGTGCACTACGTGCCGGACCACGTAACCGGCATCAACGCGCACGATAACGGCGACATCGCCTCGCTGCAAACGCAGCGGCACGGCGCGCTCGAAGGCGACCTGTTCATCGACTGCACCGGCATGCAATCGTTGCTGCTGGGTGGGCACTACAACATCGACTTCCTGTCGCAGAAACACGTGCTGTTCAACGACTCGGCGCTGGCGGCGCAAATCCCCTACCCCGACGACGACACGCCGATCGCCTCGCAAACCTCGTCGACCGCGCAAAGCGCCGGCTGGATCTGGGACATCGGCCTGCCGGCCCGGCGCGGCGTCGGCCACGTGTACTCCAGCGCGCACATCAGCGACGACCAGGCCGAAGCGGAGTTGCGCGCCTACGTCGCGCAGACCGGCGGTCCGGCCGCAGCCGACATTCCGCAGCCCCGTAAGCTGAGCTTCAACCCCGGCTACCGCGCCAAGTTCTGGCACCGCAACTGCGTCGCCATCGGCTTGTCGGCCGGCTTCATCGAGCCGCTGGAGGCGTCGGCATTGGCGCTGGTGGAAATGTCGGCGGCCATGGTCAGCGACGACATGCCGGCCACGCGCGCGGAAATGGACATCGTCGCCAAACGCTTCAACGAAGCCTTCACCTACCGCTGGGAGCGGGTGATCGATTTCCTGAAGCTGCATTACGTGCTCAGCAAGCGACGCGACAGCGCCTACTGGCGCGATAACACGTCTGCCGTGCCGGAACGGCTCGGCGAGCTGCTGACGTTGTGGCGCCACCGCGCGCCATCGCGCAGTGACTTCAACCGCATCGAGGAAGTGTTCCCGTCGGCCAGTTACCAGTATGTGCTGTACGGCATGGGCTTCACCACCGAATTCACCAAAAAACATCCGCACGAAGCGGCGCTGGCGGACGGTTACTTCCGCGAAGCCGCCGCCCTGACGCAAAAAATGCTGGGCGCGCTGCCGGCCAACCGCGAGCTGATCGATCACATCAAGCACCACGGCCTGCGCGCACTGTAGAAGTTATAAATCCTAAAAACGATAAAGAGACAAAGAAATGCCTAAACCAGTATTACTGAACAACGTCGACCACGCCAAGCTGCGCGTCATCACCCGGCGCGGTGCCCGCTTTGGCGACAATCAGATGGCGGCCGTCACCTTCCCGGCCGAATTCCGCAACGTGCAGGCGTGCTACCCGATCGTCTTTCGCAAGACCACCGACGCCATCGGCTTCGAGCCGATCGCACTGCTCGGCTTCGAGGAAGGGGAGAACCTGTTCCTCGACGGCGAGCGCTGGGACGCGGTTTACATCCCGATGCTGATCGAGCGCCAGCCGTTCCTGATCGGCATGGGGGGCGCCGATGGCCAGGAGCTGACGGTGCACATCGATATCGACAATCCCCGCGTCACCTTTGGCGACAGCGAAGGTGTGGAAGTCTTCAAGCCGCACGGCGGCATCACCGATTTCCTCGAGCGGACCAATTCCCTGCTGGCGGCGATCCACAACGGCTTCCAGGACACGCCGGCGTTTTTGGCCGCGCTGCTGGAGCACGAGCTGCTGGAAAGCTTCGTGCTCGACGTCGGCCTGGACGACGGCTCGCAAAACCGCCTGGCCGGCTTCTAC
>DASVTJ010000262.1:0-3745 GCA_036387635.1 Duganella sp. | reverse complement strand
GTGAATTATCGCGGCTACGGCGATTCGCATGGCGATCCGGCCGAGGCTCACTTTGTCGAGGATGGCCGCATGCTGTTCGATTGGCTCAGCGAACGGCATCACGTCGATCCGGCGCGCATCGCCGTTGTCGGCCGCAGCCTCGGTTCCGGCGTGGCGATACAGGTGGCGATGGAGCGCGAGGTCAACGCCGTCGTGCTGATTACGCCATACGATTCGATCCTGGCGATCGCCAAGCGCAAATTCAGGACGCTGCCGGTGGAGTATGTGCTGCGGCATAAATTCGAGTCGGTCAAGTACGCGCATCACCTGAAGGCGCCGACCTATGTGCTGCGCTCCGCGGTCGACACCGTCGTGCCGCACTCGCATACCGATCTGCTGGTGCAAAAACTCGGCACGCTGTACGCCGACGAAACCGTGCCCGATTCCGATCACATGAACATTCCGTATCTGGAGTCGACGCAGCTGCGCATCGCCAGCTTCCTGACCAGCCGCTTCAGCGAAGCGGTCCAGCCGGCGCAACCTGTGCTGGCCGGCGAGCCGTTGCAACCCGCCTGACCCCGGGGGGGATCAGACGGGGTGGCGCTGCGCGGCTGTGGACGCGGCCCCGCGCGCCGTCAGCTGCTTGTGCACGCGCCGTAGTCCCATCCACACGGCCAATATCACCACCGGCACCGCGATGCCTTGCAGGATGTCCGGATTGACGGGCAGGCCGCCGGCCTTCATCGCCTTGCCGGCGTAGCCGATCAGTCCCAGCGTGTAGTACGAAATCGCCACCGCCGACAAGCCCTCGACCGCCTGTTGCAGGCGCAGTTGCTGGGCCGCGCGGGCGTCGAGCGATTGCAGGATCTTGCGGTTCTGCCGTTCCTGCTCGATGCCCACGCGCGTGCGCAGCAGGTCGTTGCTGCGGGCGATACGCTTGGCCAGCGCCTCCTGCCGCTGCGCGACCGAGGTGCAGGTGTGGATCGCCGGCGCCAGCCTGCGGCCCATGAATTCGGCCAAGGTCGGCACGCCCGGCATGCGCACTTCGCGCAGCTCATGGATGCGCGCCTGCACCAGGCTGAAATACGCCTGCGACGCCGAGAAGCGGTAGCTGTTGTTGACCGATAGCTTTTCCAGCCGCGCGGCCAGGCTCGTGATCCGGTGCAGCAGGTTCTGCTCCCCGCGGGCGTCGGTGACGCGCGAGTCCAGCGATGGCGGCATGTCGGCCTGCACCAGCGTGGCGGTGAGGTCGGCCAGTTCGTTTTCGATCCCGTTCAACAAAGGCTGCGACGCTTCGGCGTGCGGCAGGCCGAGTAGCGTCATCATGCGATAGTTTTCGATTTCGAGAAGGCGCCCGGCCAGGCGGCCGGCCTGGAATTCGCGCAGGCTCAGGTCGCGCACGACGAAGCGGCTGAAGCCATCTGGCTGGATCAGGAAATCGGTCCACACCTCGGCGCCGCTGCCCACGCTGCTGCCGACCAGCGATTTACCCTGGAACAGGTCACTGATGGCTTCCTGCTCGCCGCCGGCGGCGTCGCCCTTGCGCAGCAGGACGTGCGAGGCGACGATGATTTTTCCGTGCAGGCTGGCCAGCCACTCCTGCGGCACGTGCTGCAGCGGCATGCGGTCGAACGACTCCCGCAGGTCCAGCGACGGATCGCCGCGTTCAACGAAGGTGTAGGTGGCGAATTCGGTGTGGCATTCCCACTTCAGGCGGAAGCGCCCGAAGTCGTGGAAGAAGTAGCGCGCCTGCGGGTGCGGCACGGCCACGCCGTAGTGGGTGCACAACTGCTGCAAAATTTGGTGCTGCGTGCTGCGGTGGTACTGCTGCGAAGGCTGCTCCTGCTGCACGTACAGCGCGAAATGGGTCAGGCTTTCCGGCGCTTGCAGCTGCAGGAACGGGCGCGAATGAATCTCCGCCGACAGCGGCACGCGCATCGGGTGGTTCAATTTGGCGAAATCGGCGGTTGCGCGGTAAGCGAGAGACATGACCTTCCCCGGTGTGACTGTGACAGATGTTGTTAAAAAATGCAGAATTGTTGCATTGCAGTATAAACCGGATGCGGGCGCGCCACAACCGGCCAATACGCATGGCAGTCATGCGTGTCGGTGATGTTAGATCTGATGTTACCGGGGAAAAGACCCCCGAGTGATCACTTTTTTGAGGATTGCGATGCGATCTCGGTGGCCAGCGCGTTGGCCGATGGCTCGCCTTGCGTGAAGCACGCCAAGTTATGGAAGGTGACGGCGGCGATTTCGCGCATCGCTTCGATGGTGAAAAAGCCCTGGTGGCCGGTGACCAGCACATTCGGGAACGTCATCAGGCGCTGGAAAACGTCGTCGTCGATGATGTCGCTGGAATGGTCATTGAAGAACAAGTCGCTTTCCTGTTCGTAGACGTCGATGGCCAGCGCGCCCAGTTGCTTCGACTTGAGCGCGGCGATGACGGCCATGGTGTCGATCAGCGCGCCGCGCGAGGTGTTGACCAACATCGCGCCGCGCTTCATCAGCGCCAGGCTGCCGGCGTTGATGATGTGACGCGTCGCCCCCATCAACGGACAATGCAGCGAGACCACATCCGATTGCGCCAGCAGCTGTTCGAGCGTGACGCGCGTGGCGATGGCGCCCAGTTGCAACTGCAACTGCGGCGACGGATCGCTGACCAGCACCGTGCAACCGAGGCCCTTGAAGATGCGGGCGGCGGCGGTGCCGATCTGGCCGGCGCCGACGATGCCGACGGTTTTGCCGTGCAGCGTCATGCCGAGCAAGCCGTCGAGCGCGAAATTGCCTTCGCGGACGCGCGCGTAGGCGCGGTGCGTGCGGCGATTGAGCGTCATCACCAGCGCCAGCGCGTGCTCGGCCACGGCCTCCGGCGCGTAGGTGGGCACGCGGGCCATGAACATGCCGAGCCGCTCGCCCGCTTGCACATCGACGTTGTTGAAGCCTGCGCAGCGCAGCAGCACCGCGCGCACGCCGACGGCGTGCAACGCCTCCAGCACCGGCGCATCGAGGATGTCGTTGACGAAGACGCAGACCACGGCGCAGTCCTGCGCCAGCGGCACGGTATCGACGGTCAGGCGGTCGGCGAAATAGACGGCGTCGATCGGCGCCGAGGGGGTACCGGCGATGGCTTCGAGCCGGGCTTCCTCGAGAAATCGGCGGTCGTAGGGTTGGGCGCTGTAGACGGCGATTTTCATAATTCTTTCAATTCGATGTTGGGTATCCACCGCAGCAGGTCGGTGACGCCGATGTCGGCGCCGGCCTGCGTGAGCAGGGTGCTGGCCTGGCCGCGATGGTGGGTTTGGTGATTGAAGAAGTGCGCGAGGACGCTGCCGAAATGCTTGCGGTATAAATCGCCTTTGGTGCTGCGGTATTCGAACGTGCGCGCCAGATCGTCGTCGGTGAGTTGCGCCGCCCAGGCGCTGATGACGGCGTCCAGTTTTTCGCGCTGGCCGCGCAAGGCGGGCAGGTGGTCGCTGAAGTGGTGCGTCAGGCCGCCCGGTTGCGGCATATCGTTCATGGCCGCCAAGGCCGGAAAATTCGCCGGATGCGTGGCGAAGCGTTTCAGCCAGATGGTGTCGCCGGCCAGTAAATGATTCAGTGTGCCGGACAGGGAGCCGAAGAAGGCTTTGCGGTCGGCGCGCAGTTCGTCGGGCGGCAGTTGCGCGGCGGCCGCGTAGAGCTGGCGGTTCATGTCGGCGTTGTACGCCGCCAGCAGCACGAAGTGCTCAGGCGTGTTCATTCGGGATCGGGGCTCGATTGATTG
>DASVTJ010000261.1:0-2816 GCA_036387635.1 Duganella sp. | reverse complement strand
GAAAGATACGAACAAAATCGAAAACGCGTGTGAATACATTCTATGCCTGTGAGAAAATGGCGGATTCGGATTAACCATGGCTCCCGCGAGCCAAGAGAGAATTATGTCACAAGCTAACGATTTGCCTGAAGGTTCCGCGCCAGCCGTCATCACCCCGCGCCAGAATGAAATGAACCTGGTCTGGGTCGATATGGAAATGACCGGTCTGGAGCCGGACACCGACCGCATCATCGAAGTGGCCGTGGTCGTCACCGACATGCACCTGAACATCCTGGCCGAGGGCCCGGTGATGGTGGTGCACCAGAGCGACGCCGTGCTCGATGGCATGGACGCGTGGAACAAGGGCACGCACGGCCGTTCGGGCCTGATCGAAAAGGTCAAGGCGTCGACCGTGACCGAGGCGCAAGCCGAGGAAGAGTTGATCAAGTTCATGAAGCAGTGGGTGCCGAAGGGCAAAGCGCCGATGTGCGGCAACACCATCGGCCAGGACCGCCGCTTCATGGTGCGCTACATGCCGAAGCTGGAAGCGTATTTCCATTATCGCAACATCGACGTGTCGACCCTGAAAGAACTGGGCAAGCGCTGGAAGCCGGAAATGGTGTCGGGTTTCAAGAAGCATCAGATGCACACGGCCATGGCCGACATCGTCGAATCGATCGAAGAGCTTAAATACTACCGCGAGCATTTCATCAAGCTGTAAGCGGCATTCGCCCATTGGAACAGGTTCGGTAGAGCCTGTTTTTTTTCGTCTCCAAAGAAAGTGAATGATGAATCTAGTGCAACTTATGGCCGGCGCCACGCTGGCGCTGAGTACGGGCGCGGCCGGTGCCGCGGCCGTCCCGGCCGCCACCACCGCCAAGTCCACCCACGTCGTCATCAAGGACTGGGAAGTTGCTTGCGACAACACGCGTGCCTGCGAGGCGGCCGGCTTCCAGTCGGACGAAATCGAAAGCGCGCCGGTGTCGTTGTGGCTGGGGCGGCCGGCCGGTCCGGACGGGGTAGTGGCGGCCAAATTGCGCGCGAGCACCCTGAACGAGTCGGCCGTCGGTCCGCTGACCTTGCAGGTCGGCCAGCTCACGCTGCGCGGTTTGACGTCCGGGACGGCGTTGACGCCGGCGCAAATCGCGCAACTGTTGCCGGCGCTGCTGGACGCGAACGCGGCGGCGGTGTCGGATGGTAAGAACAAATGGCAACTGTCGCTGGCCGGCATGAAGGCGGCGTTGCTGAAGATGGACGATTTGCAGGGCCGTGTGGACACCGTCACCGCGCTGGTCAAGCGCGGACCGAAGCCGGCCAGCGCGGTGCTGGCGCCGCTGCCCGCGCCGACGTTGCAGCGGCTGCCGTCGCCGCCGACGCGCAAGCAGGATGCGGCGCTGCTGCCGGCGATCATCAAGACGCTGAAGGCCGGTGGCTGCGACGAGGCGCCAGATTTGATGGGGCCGGAGTCGCAAAGTGAGATCAACCGGCTATCGGCCTCGCAGGTGGTGTTGTTGGTCGAATGCGGGCGCGGCGCCTACCAGTCCAGTTTTGCGGTCTGGATCGCCAACGACAAGCGGCCGTACGCTGCCAAGCGTGCGTTACTGGTAGGCGCCGACGGCAAGCCGGAGAGGGAGTTGCTGAACGCGGGCTTCGAAAACGGCGAGTTGGGCAGCTTTGCCAAAGGGCGCGGACTGGGCGACTGCAATGTGCAGGCCAGCTGGGTGTGGACGGCTGCCGGCTTCAAGCTGGCGTCGGCTTCGTCGGCGCAACAATGCCGGGGCGTGCCAGGCGGGCACATGCTCAGCGACTGGAGCGCGCAGGTCCGATAGGGGCACACGCGCACCGCTCCTTCGGGGAACGAGTCTCTTTCGCCCGTCTCTTTCGGTCTCTTTTTGTCTCTTTTCTACTTCAGTCCGCTCCGAGCGGGAGAGGAGACCGAAAGAGACAAAAACCGACAGAAAGAGACAGTGAAAAGAGACCGTTTCCCGCACGGGCGTGTGGGTGGGTTCCGTCCCTCGGGTCCTCGGCCTGTCCGGTCCGCTGGGGCAGCCGCATGTCCAGCCACGCGTCCAGCCACGTGCGCAGCGGGTATCCGGTCGTCGGTCCGCCCCATGTCCGCCCCTATGTTCAGCGGCATCCCGGCCATTGCTCCATTGGCGGCTGCCGGCAGAAAGTGCCGTGGCGTGCCGTGCCGTGCCGTTGCGCTGGCTGGCGCCCGATGTATGGCTTAGCCCGCGAAAGCCTGCCACACCAGCCAGGCATTCGCACACGAAATCACCACGAACAGCAACCACGCCAGCGCCGTGGTCCACCAGGCGTTGACGAAGTTGCCCATGATGCGGCGCTGCGACGTCAGGCTAATCAGCGGATACATCGCGAACGGCAGCTGCATGCTCAGCACAACCTGGCTCAGCACCAGCAACTTGCCGACGGAATGCTCGCCCAGCGTCAGCACGCCGATCATGGCCGGGATCAAGGCTAGGCCGCGCGTGATGGCGCGCCGCTGCCAGCACGGAATCTTCATCTTCAGAAAACCTTCCATGATGACTTGACCGGCGATGGTGCCGGTGAAGGTCGAGCTTTGCCCGGACGCCAGCAGTGCCACGCCGAACAAGGTGGCCGCCAGCGCCGTGCCGGCCACGGGCGCGAGCAGCAAGTAGGCGTCGTCGATGTCGAGCACGCGCGTGTTGCCGGGTTCGTGGAAGGCGGCCGCCGCCAGCACCAGGATCGAACCGTTGATCAACAAGGCCAGCATCAGCGAGACGATGGTGTCGATGCGCGACAGGCCGATCGCCTCGCGCTTGGCGCTGTCGTGCTGCGACACCACGCGCGTTTGC
>DASVTJ010000260.1:0-5288 GCA_036387635.1 Duganella sp. | reverse complement strand
TCAGTCTTGTGGATCGAAGCGTAACGACGCCGAGTTGATGCAATAACGCAGTCCGGTCGGCGGCGGGCCGTCCGGGAACACGTGACCGAGGTGGGCGTCGCACACGGCGCAAATGATTTCGGTGCGCAGCATACCATGGGTTCGGTCGGTTTTCTCGATCACGTTGGCCGGGTCGAGCGCTTCGAAATAGCTGGGCCAGCCGCAGCCGGAATCGAACTTGGCGTCGGAGCGGAACAGCGGCGTCTCGCAGCACACGCAGGTGTAGATGCCGTGCTCGTGGTGATCCCAGAATTTGCCGGTGAAAGCACGCTCGGTGGCGGCGTGGCGCGTGACCTGATATTCCATCGGGTCCAGCATGGCGCGCCAGTCGGCGTCGGACTTGGTTACTTTATTGGTTACTTTTTTGGTGACTTTATCGGTCATGGATGATTGCTCGCTTAAGAAGAACAGCTAACTTCGAGATGGCTTGCCCAGTCCGGCGGCAAAGCGGCGTAGTGTTCGTGCTCGGGCTGTTCGTCGTAGGGCCGCTGCAACACTGACAGCAGGCGCGCCACTTCGGAAAAGTCCTTTTTTTGCGCTTTTTCAATGGCGACCTGGGCCAGATAGTTACGTAGCACGTATTTGGGGTTGATTTTGTTCATCGCAAGGCGGCGCTCGCCATCGTCGCTGGCCTCGGCCTGCAACCGCTGCCGGTACTGGCTGGCCCAGGCGTCGAACGCCGGCCGGTCGATGAACAGGTCGCGCAGCGGTTCGTCGCCGCCGGCGCCGGCCGCCTGCAAGCCGCCCAGGCGACGGAAGAACAAGGTGAAATCGACGCCGTTGGCCTGCATCAGCGCGAACATGGCGTCGAACAGCGCGCGGTCGGCGTCGGCGTGCTGCGCCAGTTGCTTGAGGCCCAGCTTGGCGTGCAGCAGTTCGTCGAGCTTCGCGGCGAACGCCGGCTGGTAGACGTCGAGCGCCGCTTGCGCGGTTTCGACTTCGCCGATCAGCGGCAGCAGCGCCTGGCCGAGCGCGTAGCAATTCCAGTGGCCGACCTGCGGTTGATTGGAATACGAATAGCGACCTTGCTGGTCGGTGTGGTTACAAATATGGCCGGGGTCGAACGCTTCCATGAAGCCGAACGGGCCGTAATCGATGGTCAACCCGAGGATCGACATGTTATCGGTGTTCATCACGCCGTGCATGAAGCCGACCGCCTGCCAGTGCGCGATCATCTGGGCGGTGCGGCGCGACACTTCGGCCAGCAACGCCGCATACGGGTTGTCCTCCGCGCGCAAAGCGGGATAAAACCGGTCGATGACGTAATCGGCGAGGATTTTCAGCTCATCCGGCTTGTTGCGGTAGAACCAATGCTCGAACGAGCCGAAGCGCACGAAGCTGGGGGCCATGCGCACCACGACGGCGGAGGTTTCGACGGTCTCGCGCATCACGCCCTGGTCCGAGCCGGCCACCGACAGCGCGCGCGACGTCGGGATGCCCAGCGCGTGCATCGCTTCCGAGCACAGGAATTCGCGGATCGACGAGCGCAGCACGGCGCGGCCGTCGCCCATGCGCGAGTAGGGCGTCATGCCGGCGCCTTTCCATTGCAGCTCCATCGGCCCTTCGGCGGTGGCGGCTTCGCCGAAAAGGATGGCGCGGCCGTCGCCGAGCTGCCCGGCCCAGACGCCGAACTGGTGGCCCGAATACACGGCGGCCAGCGGCAGCGATTGCTCCGGCACGGCATTGCCGATCAAGATATCGATACTTTCAGCCACCTGTTCGGGCGTCAACCCGATCAGCGCGGCAGCGGGCTCGCTGACGGCGACCAGATAGGGCGCGGGCAGCGGCGTGGGCATCAGCCTGGTGTAAAAGGCGGGCGGCAAGGACGCGAAGGAATTGTCCAGCGGCAGATTGGCAGCAGTAATAGTAGTGTCCATTCAAATAAGCCCGTAGGGCGTTGACTGATCATGGTTGACGTTGATTTTACCGCAGGCGCCAACTGCTGCATTGCAGCATCGAAATTCGTTGACGGTGGTTATCCCCGCCGTCCACACTCGTTTGCATAAATAACTATGTTTCGGAGACTGCCATGCCCGCGCCAAGTCCGCAGAGTCCACAGGGTCCACTGTTGGGCCAGATGATGAGCCAGCCCCTGCTGATTTCCAGCATCCTCGAATTCGCGGCGCGGCACTACCCCGGCAGCGAGATTGTGTCACAGCGGGTCGAAGGGGACCTGCACCGTTACACCTTCCGCGACTGCCATCGGCGCGCCAAGCGGCTGGCCAACGCGCTGCACGGGCTCGGCGTGCGGCCGGGCGAACGGGTGGCGACCTTGGCGTGGAACGGGTACCGCCATCTGGAAGCGTACTACGGCGTGTCCGGCTCCGGCGCCGTGCTGCACACGGTCAACCCCCGGCTGCACGCCGAGCAACTGGCCTATATCTGCAACCATGCCGAGGACCAGTATCTGCTGTTCGACTTTTGCTTCCTGCCGCTGGTGGAGGCGCTCGCGCCGCATTGCAAGACCGTCAAGGGCTTCATCCTGATGGGCGACGCCGACCGCATGCCGGCCGACACCAGCATCGCCAATCTGCTGTGCTACGAAGATTTGATCGAGGCCAACTCGGACGATTACGTCTGGCCGAAGTTCGACGAAAACACCGCTGCCACCCTGTGCTACACCTCCGGCACCACCGGCAACCCGAAGGGCGCGCTGTACTCGCACCGCTCGACGGTATTGCACGCGTACGCGTCGGCGATGCCGAACGCGCTCAACGTCTCGTCGCGCGACGTGGTGATGCCCGTAGTGCCGATGTTCCACGTCAACGCGTGGGGCTTGCCGTACTCGGTGCCGCTATCGGGCGCCAAAATGGTGTTCCCGGGCGCCGCGCTGGACGGCAAGTCGGTCTACGAGCTGTTCGAAAACGAACGCGTGACGTTTTCGGCCGGCGTGCCGACCGTCTGGCTGGGCCTGATCAACTACGCGCTGCAAAACGGGCTCAAGTTCTCGACCTTCCGCCGCACGGTGATCGGCGGCTCGGCCTGCCCGCCGGCGATGATGAACACCTTGATCGACGATTTCGGCGTCGAGGTCATCCACGGCTGGGGCATGACGGAGATGTCGCCGCTCGGCACCACCGGCGGCCTGTTGAGCAAGCACACCGAGTTGCCGAAGGCGCAGCAGCGGGCGATCCTGCAAAAGCAGGGCCACGCGATTTTCGGCGTCGACATGAAGATCGTCGACGACAACGGCGACGAGTTGCCGTGGGACGGCGTCGGCTACGGGCACCTGTTGGTCAAGGGGCCGTGGGTGCTGGCGAGCTACTTCAAGGACGAGGGCGGCGATGTGCTCGAGGACGGCTGGTTCCCGACCGGTGACGTCGCCACCATCGACGCCGACGGTTTCATGCAGATCACCGACCGCAGCAAGGATGTCATCAAATCCGGCGGCGAATGGATCGGCACGATCGACCTGGAGAACGTCGCCATGGCGCACCCGGCGGTGATGCAGGCGGCGTGCATCGGCGTTGCGCACCCGAAATGGGACGAGCGGCCGCTGCTGGTGGTGGTGACGCGGCCGGGCCAGCAGGTGAGCCGCGAGGAATTGCTGGCGCACTTCGGCGGCAAAGTCGCCAAGTGGTGGCTGCCGGACGACGTTGTGTTCGCCGACGCTTTGCCGGTGGGCGGCACCGGCAAGATTCAAAAGAACAGGTTACGCGAACAGTATAAGGATTACAAGTTGCCGACCGGGTGAGTGGGTGGGTGGGAGTGAGGTACCCGCAGGCGATTTAAGTCGGCTTTCTCAAACTATGACATCATGCGCACCTTTGCATAAACCAATCAAGCGACATGTCCTCCGCCCCAACGAACCTTTCATCGCAAGACGCGTCACACCCGGTCCCCGACATCAGGTTCCAGGAGTTGTTCGAGCAGGCGCCCATCAGCATCCAGCTCCTGGCGCCGGACGGGCGCACGATTCGCGTCAACAAGGCGTGGGAAAACCTGTGGCAAATCTACGAAGGCTCGGCGCTGAAGGCCTTTGTCTTCAGCGCCGATTACAACGTGTTGAACGATCCTCAGTTGGCGAAGACCGGCATCTCGCTGCTGCTCCAGCGCGCGTTTGACGGCGAGTCGGTTGAAATTCCCTCTGCCCTGTACGACGTCACGGCGCTGGGCGGCGCCGGCCCGGCGCGCTGGGTCACCGCGCGCGCGCACCCGATCAAGGATAGCGCGGGCAATGTCCTCGAAGTGATGCTGATGCACGAGGACATCACCGGGAGGGTTCACAACGAAACCGCGCTGCGCATCCGCGAGGAACGTTTTCGTTCGCTGGTGATGGCGACGTCGCAGATCGTCTGGTCCAACACGCCCGACGGCCGTGTATTGGAGGACTCGCCGTCGTGGCGCGCGTTCACCGGCCAGACTTACGACGAATGGAAGGAGTTCGGCTGGCTCGACGCCTTGCACCCCGACGACCGCGATGTAACGGAGTCGCACTGGCTGGCATGCGTCGCGTCGCGCTCGGTGTTCGAGACCAAGTACCGCATCCGTTGCTCGGACGGCAGCTACCGCTGGACGGCCGTCAAGGGCGTGCCGATCCTGGCAGCGGATGGCACGATCCGCGAATGGATCGGCGCCAACACCGACATCCACGACATGGTCGTCGCCGAAACCGAGCTGGCCCAGCGGCTGGAGAACGAGAAGCGCACCAGCGCGCTGCTGGCCAAGGTGGCGCAAGCGGCGCGCACCTTGCACACGGTGCTGTCGAGCGAGGGAATCGCCAAGGCGCTGGTGGCCGAAGTACGCGACATCCTGCAAGCGCATCAGGCGGTTGTCTCGCTGACCGAGAACGGCACGTGGTCGCAGGCGATCAACGCGGTGTCGTTGTCCGAAAAGTATGCGCGCTTCGGCGACTACGCCGTCAAGACCGACGGTTCCGGCATTTATGCCGAGGTGTGCCGGGACAACAAGGTCATGCGCCTGACGCAGGACGAACTGGTGGCGCATCCGTCATGGAAGGGATTCGGCGGCCAAGCCCATGCGCATCCGCCGATGCGCGGCTGGCTGGCCGTGCCGCTGATCGACCGGATGGGGAAAAACATCGGGCTGATCCAGGCATCCGACAAGCTCGACGGCGACTTCACGCAGGAGGACGAAGCCATCCTCGTGCAACTGGCGTCGATCGCGGCCGCCGGCTTCGAGAACGCGCGGCTGTACGGTTCCTTGCAGGAACAGGATAGGCGCAAGGATGAATTCCTGGCGATGCTGGCGCACGAGTTGCGCAACCCGCTCGCGCCGATCACGTCGGC
>DASVTJ010000259.1:0-4137 GCA_036387635.1 Duganella sp. | reverse complement strand
TGCGCCCTCTTTTCGTTTTACTGCATACATTATGACCTTCCAAGCACTCGGCCTGATCGATCCAATCCAGCGTACGCTGGACACCCTGGGCTACAAACAGCCGACGCCCGTCCAGAAGCAAGCCATCCCCGTGGTGCTGGCCGGCCGCGACCTGATGGCCGCCGCCCAAACCGGCACCGGCAAGACCGCCGGTTTCGCGCTGCCGATCCTCCAGCGCCTGACGATGGAAGGCGAGACCGCGCCAAAAGCGATCCGCTGCCTGGTGCTGGTGCCAACGCGCGAACTGGCCGAGCAAGTCTACGAAAGCTTCAGCACCTACGGCGGCAATCTGCCTTTGCGCAGCGCCGTGGCCTACGGCGGCGTGCCGATCGAGCCGCAAATCGCCAAGCTGCGCAAAGGGCTGGACGTGCTGGTGGCGACGCCGGGCCGCCTGAAAGACCTGCACGACCAGGGGGCGATCAGCTTCACGATGCTGCAAACGCTGGTGCTCGACGAGGCCGACCGCATGCTCGATCTGGGCTTCGAGCGCGATCTGGACATCCTGCTGGCGGCCTTGCCGAAGAAGCGCCAAACCTTGCTGTTCTCGGCGACGTTTTCAGACGAAATCCGCAAGCTGGCGGCCGGCATGCTGAAAGATCCGGTGTCGATCCAGATCAGTGCCAGTAATACGGCTACCAAATCGGTCAAGCAATGGCTGATCCCGACCGACAAAAAGCGCAAGCCCGAACTGCTGTTGCATCTGCTGAAAAAGCTGGCCTGGGGTCAGGTGCTGGTGTTCGTCAAAACCCGCAAAGGCGTGGAGACGCTGGTCAAAACGCTGCAGGAGCACGGCATCTCGGCCGATTCCATCCACGGCGACAAAACCCAGCCGGCGCGTCTGAAGGCACTGGCACGTTTTAAAAACGCCGAAGTACAGCTGCTGGTGGCGACCGACGTCGCGGCGCGCGGACTCGATATCGAGGCGCTGCCGCAAGTGGTCAACTTCGATCTGCCGACAGTGGCGGAGGATTACATCCATCGCATCGGTCGCACCGGCCGCGCGGGCATGGAAGGCGAAGCGGTATCGCTGGTATGCGCCGACGAAGTCGATATCCTGAAGGCGATCGAAACGCTGACCGGCCAGGTGATCCGCCGCGAAGAGGAACCGGGCTTCGAAGCCGAGCACCGCGTGCCGGAAACCGGCCCGAAAGGCGTGGCGGCCGCGCTGGCGAAAAAGGCGGCGGCCGAAGCGCCGGCCAAGAAGAAGCGTCCGTTCACCGGCCCGGCGGGTGGTTCGTCCGCCGCCGCCGGCAAAGGCGGTGGCGCGCCATCGTCCAAAGCGGCCGGTGGCGCCGCCGCAGGAAAATCGTCGGGTAGCGCGCCAGCCGCAAAAGCGGTCGCGCGGCCAGCTGGCGGCGACGCCTCGCTCGGCACGTGGACGCCTCCGGTGCCAGGCGTTGGCGGCAAAGCGGCCGGCGGCGCGCGCTCCGCAGGTGGCAAAGCCGGCACTGGCCGTATCTACGGCGCTGCCGCCAAGCCTTCCGCGCCGAAGGGCGCGGTGGTCGTCACCGGCGGCCGTGGCGCCAAATCGCTGGCCCGCACCGCAGGCAAGGCGAGCGCGCAGCCGGGTGGACGCAAGCCGAAGTCGGGCAGCCGCTAAGCGGGACGCGCGAGCATGGGCAAACCGATATCCCGTCGCCTGGCAATCGCGCGCACGTCGATCGCCGTGGGCGGCGCGTTGCTGGGAAATCTCAGCTCCGCGCTGGCCTACGCTCCCAAGACCGGTGCGAAGGCCGCCCGCCGTCCTAACATTTTGCTGATGGTAACTTGCAGCTGGAGCGGGTCCGGCTCGAAGGCGAGCGACATGGCTGGCCTGCACATGCCGACGCTGGAGCGGCTTCGGCGCGACGGCACCACCTTCGACAACGCCTTCTCGGCATCGCCGTCGGTGTTGTTCGATTATGTAGCCGTGCTTAAAAAAAGCGGCTACGCGGTACCTACGCACCAAGCCCTCGGCAGCATGGACATCGATACCTTCCTCAATCAGCGTCCGGCCGGCAAACCCTTCTTCTATCGCTTCGACTCCAACAATACGCCCCCTGCGGACAGCTACGACCTGACGGGCTTCGACGTACCGCCATATCTGCCGGATGCGCCTGCGGTGCGCAAGGATATCGCTTACTACCGCCAAAGGATGGAAGAATTCGACCGCGACGCCGGCCTGCTGATCGACCGCCTGGAGCGCGACGGCGAACTAGCCCACACCCTCGTCATCGTGGTGGGCGAAAGCAGTTGGCCGTTCCCGCGCGCCAAAGGGACACTGTACGACGCAGGCAGGCGGGTACCGCTGGTCGTGATGCACCTGGCTGCGGTCCCGCGCGGGGCAGTCTCCCAAGCCGTCGTCAGCACGGCCGACCTCCCGGTGACCTTGTTGAAAACCGCAAAGGTGAACAGGTTCTCGATCAACAAGGCACCAACTCGAACGCCGCTGCCGCTGGCCGATGTCGATGCCGACGGTGCGCGGCGCTTTCTGGTTTCCGCCAGTGAGCGCCACGCCGACTATCCTTCGCGCGCAATCAGGACGCAGCAGTATCTCTACATCCGCAACGTCCACCCCGAGCGCTGGCCCGTTGGCGCGCCTGCCACACGAGCCGTCACGCCGTTCCGACTCGACACGGACACAGATGCTGCCTTCCCAGGCATCGCGACCGGCCCGGCCAAGACCGCGATGATCGTAGGGCGCGGCAATCCCGTCATCGATCGCATGCTCGATCTGGCGACCGGCAAGCGTCCGATGGCGGAGCTGTACGACGTTCACGCCGATCCCTACCAACTCACCAACCTGGCGGTAGATCCGGCGTCGAAGCCCATCGCCGATCGGCTGGACAAACAGCTGGTCGCGGAGTTAAAGCGCACCAATGATCCGCAAACCGCGCTGATCCGCCCAATCGTCTAGCAGACCTTCCCTGCCCGCTCCTGATAAAATAGCCGGCTTTACGGGCGGCGCAGCACTTACCTCACCGCCTCACGCTATACGTTGGAGATTTTATGCAGCAATACCAGGAACTAATCCAGACCGTCCTCGATTCCGGCAGCTGGCAAGACAACCGCACCGGCATCCGCACGTTGAGCGTGCCGGGCGCGATGATGCGTTTCGACCTGCTGAACGACGGCTTCCCGGCCGTGACCACTAAGCGCCTGGCCTTTAAATCCGTGGTCGGTGAATTGTGCGCCTTCCTGCGCGCCTCCCGCAACGCCGCCGAATTCCGCGCGCTGGGCTGCAAAGTTTGGGACCAAAACGCCAACGAGAACAAGCAATGGCTGGACAATCCTTATCGCCTCGGTGAGGACGACTTGGGTCCAGTGTACGGCGTACAGTGGCGCCAATGGCCGGGCTTCAAACTGATCGACCTCGATCAGCCGGCGCAGATCGCCGACGCGCAAAAGAACGGCTACCGCCTGATCTCCCAGTTCGACGACGGCGGCGCGCCGAAGGTGCTGCTGCATAAATCGATCGACCAGCTGCGCGAGTGCCTCGACACCATCGTCAACAATCCGGGCAGCCGCCGCATCCTGTTCCACGGCTGGAATCCGGCCGTGCTGGACGCGGTCGCGCTCCCGGCGTGCCACCTGCTGTACCAATTTATCCCGAATCCGGCCACGCGCGAACTGTCGATGTGCCTCTACGTGCGCTCGAACGATCTGGGACTGGGTACGCCGTTCAATCTGGCCGAAGGCGCGGCGCTGATGCATCTGATGGGACGTCTGACGGGCTACAAGCCGCGCTGGTTCACGTACTTCATCGGCGACGCCCATATCTACGAAAATCACATGGACATGGTCAAGGAACAGTTGACCCGCACACCGTTCGCCGCGCCGCAGTTGCGCATCTCCGACCGGGTGCCGGACTTCGCCAAGACCGGCAAGTACGAACCGGAATGGCTAGAGAAAATCGAACCATCCGACTTTTCGCTGGAAGGCTACCAGCACCACGCGCCGATCACCGCGCCGATGGCCGTATGACCCGGCTGGACTTCATTCCCGGCACCTTGTGCGATGAGCGGATGTGGTCCGGGCTGACACCGCTGCTGGGTGGAGATTTCACATTCAATCACGTGCCGTTACACGAGGCGCGCACCCGGCCGGAGATGCGGGAGC
>DASVTJ010000258.1:0-6046 GCA_036387635.1 Duganella sp. | reverse complement strand
CTGGCGGCGCTGGAGTCGGTCAGCCTGGTGGTCGACTTCGACGAGGACACGGCGCTGGAGGTGGTGCAGCAGGCGCGGCCGGAGATTTACGCCAAGGGCGGCGACTATCGGATGGACGCGATTCCGGAAGGCAAGGCGGTGCTGGCGTATGGCGGGCAGGCGGTGGCGATCGACTTCGAGCATGACCGCTCGACGACCAAGCTGCTGACCAAGGTGCGGGCGCAGCGTCCGCTATGAGTCCGATATGAGACTGCTGCTGATCGCCGTCGCCGTGCTGGCGTTCATCGGCGTGCTGTGGGGGCCGGTGACTTACGTTGCGTACCGGCTGTGGCAGCGCGGCGACGCGGTGGCGTGGCGGCAGTTGCGCTTCATGCTGCCGGCGCAATTGATGGCGGCGGTGGCGCTGGCGTTCACGGCCGAGGTGCTGGGCATGCGCAATCCGCCGGCGATCTTTGCCGCCTCGACGGTGATCGTCAGCGCCTTCGGCACCGGCGCGCTGGCGCTGGCGCGCTACTTCGTCCGACGCAAGCGACATACCAAGGATATCCGGCGCTCTGAGTAGGCCATGCCGCATGGCCGGACGGCCAGCATGCTCAGGCGCCGCCGGCGTAACCGTTCTGGCGCCAGGCTTCGAAGACGACCACCGCGACCGTGTTCGACAGGTTCAGGCTGCGGTTATCGGGACGCATCGGCAGGCGGATGCGCTGCGCCGGCGGGAAGTTCTCGCGCAATGCCGGCGGCAAGCCGCTGGTCTCGGAGCCGAACACGAAGACGTCGCCCGGCTGAAAGTTCGCTTGCGCGAACGGCGACGAGCCGTGCGTGGTCATGGCGAACATGCGCGTCGGGTCGGGCTGCAGGTCGGCCAGGAACGCTTGCCAGTCGGCGTGCACCTTCATCTTGGCGTATTCGTGGTAGTCCAGTCCCGCGCGCTTCATTTTCGAGTCTTCCAGCGGAAAGCCCAGCGGTTCTATCAGGTGCAGCTGCGCGCCGGTGTTGGCGCACAGGCGGATGACGTTGCCGGTGTTGGGCGGAATTTCAGGGTGGACCAGGACGACGTGAAACAAGTTGTTCTCCTCAATGCAATTCAGATAATGCGATGCGACAGTGCAGGGCGGCATGTCAGTGTGGCGGTGTGCGGGCAAACACCAGATTGCTCACGCGCGCGGCGCCATGGCGCTTCAGTGTGGCCGCCAGTTCGTCCAGCGTGCGGCCGCTGGTCATTACGTCGTCGACCACGCCGATGTGCCGGCCACGCACCAGCGCGGCGTCCGGAATGGCGAAGGCGCCGGCGATGTTTTGCTGGCGCTGCTCGGGGGCGACGCTGCTTTGCGCCGTCGTCTCGCGCACGCGGGCGGCCAGGCGCGGATGGAGCGCGACGCCCAAACTGCGCGCCAGCGGTCTGGCGATCTCCAACGCCTGATTGTAGCCGCGCTCGGCCAGCCGTCGCGGCCCCAGCGGCACGGGGCACAGCAGTGCCGGCAAGACAAAGCCCGGCTGCTGTAATACGGCGTCGCGCAGCAGGCGCGCAAACAGCGACGCCAGCGCGAGTCGATGGCCGAATTTCAGTTGCAGCACCAACTGGTCGACCGGCAGCGCGTAATCGGCCGTGGTGATCGTGACGTCGAAGGCGGGCGGATGGGCGACGCATTGGCCGCATAGCTGGCCGGCCTCCTGCCGCGGCGCGCGCGCTTCAGACAGTCCCGGCAGCGGGTTGGCGCAACAGCGACAGCGGGCGGGGGCGACACTGGCGCCGAAAAACTGCGCGGCGCATTCGGCGCACAGCGTTTCGTCGCTGCCGGCGCCGCACAGCGCGCACGAGGTCGGCAGCATACCGCGCAGCAACCGCACACCGTAGCGGCGCAACAGCCCGCCGGCAGAACCGGACCTGGCGCGGGTCCGCGCATCGATCCGCGCATCGTCCGTACCGGCGGCGTGCTTCGCGCCGGTCGCGCCAGTGCTACTGTCGCCGCCGGTTTCTCCGCCGGCCGCGCCGGTTTTACCAGCCGCGCCGGCCGCAGTCGCGTCCGTTGTGCCTTCGCTCGGTTGCTCATCCATGCCATCGCTCCGGGTAGAAAACGCGGGCCGCTGGCGTCGCATTCGCGTTCAACCATGTACACTGCCGACATTATCGCATTACAGACTACCCAACGATGCAAGTGCCCGCAAATCCCCCCAAACTGAGTGCGCCAATCGACCTGGAGCGTGTACGCGCGCTGTTTTCCCGACCTGAACGCGTCGCGCCGGCCGATTTCCTGCGCCGCGAGGTATCGTCGCGCATGTTCGACCGCCTGGAGTTGATCAAGATCGCGCCGCAGCGCGTGCTCGACGCCGGCTGTGGCGCGGGCGCCGACCTGCCGCTGCTGCAAAAAGTCTATCCGGCCGCGCAGATCCTCGGCCTCGACTCGGCCGAAGCGCAATTGCGCGCGGCTGGCGGTCAATCCGCCAAACAATCGTCGCTGAATCAGCTGCTGAGCAAACTGCTGCCGTCCAAGACCGGCGTCGACCTGCTGTGCGGCGATTTCTCCGAGTTGCCGCTGGGACCGAACTGCGTCGATCTGGTGTGGTCTAACCTGGCCCTGCACTGGCACCCCCAGCCGGATCGCGTGTTCGCCGAGTGGCGCCGCGTGCTGCGCGTCAACAGTTTGCTGATGTTTTCGTGCTTCGGCCCCGATACCTTCCGCGAGTTGCGCGCCGCATTCGCCGAGGCCGATCTGGCCCGGCACGCGCTGCCGTTCGTCGATATGCACGATTTCGGCGATCAATTGGTGGAAGCCGGTTTTTCGACGCCGGTGCTGGACATGGAAGTGATCACGGTGACTTACGACACGGCGCGCGCGATGCTGGCCGACGTGCGCGCGCTGGGCGGCAATCCGCTCGGCACGGTGAGCCGGGGCCTGATGGGCAAACAAGCGTGGCAACGCATGCTCGACGCGCTGGAAAAGACCCGCCGGGCGGATGGAAAACTCGGGTTGACGTTCGAGGTGATTTACGGCCACGCCTTCCGTCCGGCACCGAAAGTGACTTCCAAAGGTGAAGCCATCATTCGCTTCGATTTACCCCGCAAGCCGCGCCAGTAGCGGGTTTGCGGCCGTTTGCGCCAAATGTTGCATTTCATGGTGTGGTAAAGCTGAGTGCGCTTTAGCGCGCTAAAGAGTTGCAAAATGGATTATTTGTTGATGTGCGCTGTTGTTGTTATATATAATCATTGACTAATTTTGCCAGCCTGTCACGTTGCCAGCAATCACCCACAGGCGCGAGGCAAAAGCAGGTAAAACGGACTCGAACGAGCAGTTGAATTTAAGCAGAAACAGGCTTGTATGTCGTCACCGAGGTGATATCTCGGGTTGTTCCTAGGCACTATGTAGGGATGGCATGCCAAGCCTCAAGGTCCCGCCGGGGTCGCGTCGGAAAGTTTTCCAAACGTGGCTGGCCTGGGACCTGAAGTTGTTTAAGGAGCGACGCCGGTTCAGTTCACCGAAATCCGGAGTCGTTAAAAAATACTTTTAATTTCTTGGGTGGTTGGGGAAAACATGACACATGCGAAGCGACTTCAATCGTTGATGCTCGGGCTGACGATGACGGCAGCCAGTATCCCAGCGTGGGCAGCGGAGCCGGCGGCGGGCACCTACACTGCGGCCACCGGCGGTACCGGCGGCCCGGTCCCCCTGGAAATGAACCTGCAACCGCCGGCGACCCAGATCGCTTCCCAAATCTACGACCTCCACACCTGGATGATGGTGGTCTGCCTGGTCATCTTCGTCGGCGTGTTCGGCGTGATGTTCTATTCGATCTTCAAGCACCGCAAATCGCTGGGCCACAAGCCGGCCACGTTCCACGAGTCGACCGCCGTCGAAATCGCCTGGACCGTGGTGCCGTTCCTGATCGTCATCGGCATGGCGTTGCCCGCCACCCGCACCGTCGTCGGCATGAAGGACACGTCCAACGCCGACATCACCATCAAGGTGACCGGCATGCAGTGGAAGTGGGGTTACGACTACCTGAAGGGCGAGGGCGAGGGCATCTCCTTCCTGCAGAACCTGGCCACGCCACGCGCGCAAGTCGGTTCGCCCGGCTTCGCGCCGACCCAGGCGCGCGGCGACAACTACCTGATGGAAGTCGACAACGAGATGGTGGTGCCGGTCAACAAAAAGATCCGCATGGTCACCACCGCCAACGACGTGATCCACTCGTGGTCGATCCCGGCCTTCGGCGTCAAGCAGGACGCCATTCCCGGCTTCGTGCGCGACACCTGGTTCAAGGCCGACCACACCGGCACCTACCGCGGCTACTGCTCCGAGCTGTGCGGCAAGGAGCACGCGTTCATGCCGATCGTCGTCAAGGTCGTCACCGACGCCGAGTACACGGCCTGGGTCGGCGGCAAGAAGAAGGAAATGGCGGCGCTGGCCGACGACCCGAACAAGACCTGGACCATCGACGAACTGAAAACCCGTGGCGAGAAGGTCTACAACGCCAACTGCGTGGTCTGCCACCAGGCCACCGGCAAGGGCGTGCCGAACGCGTTCGCGCCGCTGGACGGCTCCGAGGTCGTCAACGGACCGAAGGGGCCCCAGATCCATATCCTGCTGAACGGCCAGAAGAGCGGCAAGTACCCGGCCGAGATGCCGGCCTGGAAGCAATTGTCGGACACCGACATCGCCGCCGTCATCACCTATACCCGTAACAGCTGGTCGAACAAGGCCGCCGAAAACATCGTTCAACCGGCCGAAGTCATGGCTGCACGTAAGTAATCAGGAGCGCACCAAATGAGCACAAGCACCTTGGATCACGCACACGATCACGCACACGACCATGCGCACGACCACCCGCACGGGCTGTCGCGCTGGTTGTTCGCCACCAACCACAAGGACATCGGTACCTTGTACCTGTGGTTCTCGTTTGTCATGCTGCTGTCGGGCGGCGTGCTGGCGCTGATGATACGCAGCGAGCTGTTCAAGCCGGGCCTGCAATTTTTCCAGCCTGAGTTCTTCAACCAGCTCACCACCATGCACGGCCTGGTGATGGTGTTCGGCGCCATCATGCCGGCCTTCGTCGGCTTCGCCAACTGGATGATCCCGCTGCAGATCGGCTGCGCCGACATGGCGTTCGCCCGCATGAACAACTTCTCGTTCTGGCTGCTGCCGCCTGCGGCGCTGCTGCTGGCCGGTTCGTTCTTCGTGCCAGGCGGCGCGACCGCGGCCGGCTGGACGCTGTATGCTCCGCTGTCGACCCAGATGGGCCCAGGCATGGACATGGGTATTTTCGCGATGCACCTGATGGGCGCTTCGTCGATCATGGGTTCCATCAATATCGTCGTCACCATCCTGAACATGCGCGCTCCCGGCATGACCTTGATGAAGATGCCGATGTTCTGCTGGACCTGGCTGATCACCGCCTACCTGCTGATCGCCGTGATGCCGGTTCTGGCAGGCGCGATCACCATGACCCTGACCGACCGTCACTTCGGCACCTCGTTCTTTAACGCTGCCGGCGGCGGCGACCCGGTCATGTACCAGCACATCTTCTGGTTCTTTGGCCACCCAGAGGTCTACATCATGATTTTGCCGGCATTCGGCATCGTCTCGCAGATCCTGCCAGCGTTTGCACGCAAGCCGCTGTTCGGCTACGCATCGATGGTCTACGCCACCGCGTCGATCGCGATCCTGTCGTTCATCGTCTGGGCGCACCACATGTTCACCACCGGCATGCCGGTGACGTCGCAGCTGTTCTTCATGTACGCCACGATGCTGATCGCGGTACCGACCGGCGTGAAAGTGTTCAACTGGGTCGCCACGATGTGGAAGGGCTCGATGACGTTCGAAACCCCGATGCTGTTCTCGGTCGGCTTCATCTTCGTGTTCACCATGGGTGGCTTTACCGGCCTGATCCTGGCCGTGACCCCGATCGACATCCAGCTGCAGGATACCTACTACGTCGTGGCCCACTTCCACTACGTGCTGGTGGCAGGTTCCCTGTTTGCCCTGTTTGCCGGCTTTTACTACTGGTCGCCAAAATGGACCGGCCATATGTACAGCGAAGCGCGCGGCAA
>DASVTJ010000257.1:0-4412 GCA_036387635.1 Duganella sp. | reverse complement strand
GAGGTCGCGCAGCGCGCGCAGCACCGGCTGGGCCAGCAGGCGGGTGCAGGCGAACACGGCCAGCATGAGGAACACCGGCGTGACCCAGCCGCGCGTCAATGTCAGCAGGCCGATGGCCAGGCCGCTGAGCGCGGCGTTGCGTAGCGACGGCGCCTCGACATAGCGCACCGTGCGGTACAGCATGAACGCCGTCAGCGACACTTGCAGCGCCTCGGACGTGGTCTCGTGGCTGTGCAGCAGCAGGCCGAGGCAGCCGAGGTAGATCAGGACGGCGGCGTCGGCCAGGGTGCGGCCAAAGTCGTCCGGCTCGGGTTGGCCGCCGAAGGCCAGCCGCAGCGGCTGCGCGTCCTGGCGGCGGCCGAGGTTGAACGTGGCGAACCACAGCGACGACACGCCCAGCACGAAGATGGCGACGGTGCCGACGCGGGCGGCCATGACGTCGCCCATCAGCCAGCCGAACAGCTTGATGCCGAGCGCGCCGATCCAGAACGCCAGCGGTCCCTCGTCGGGCATCGCCAGGCCGGCGATGTTGGGCAGCAGCCAATCGTGCCAGGTGCCGTGCGCCATCGTCCACATGATGCCGAAGCTGGCGGCATCGTCGTTCTTCCACGGGTCGCGGCCGATCAAGCCGGGCAGGATGTAGAGCAGGCCCAGGGCGAACAAGGCCCAGCGTGGCAGCGCCAATGTGGCGGCGGCGGGAAGACGGACTGGCTTCATCGATCAGTGTGTAAATTAAGGTAGACGGGAGTATGAAGGAAAACACGCGGCCGGCGAGGCCGACAAACAAAAAAAGCAGCCAGAGGCTGCTTTTCGGGATCGCGGGAAGGAATTAACCTTGGGCGATTTGGGTCTTCGAACCCACGGCGCCGAACTTCTGGCGGAATTTCTCGACGCGACCGGCGGTGTCGACGATCTTGTGCTTGCCGGTGTAGAACGGGTGCGATTCAGCCGACACCTCGATTTTGATCAGCGGGTATTCTTTACCTTCGTGCTGGATCTTGTCGCGACTGTTGATGGTCGAACGGGTGATGAATTTGAAGTCGCACGACAGATCGTGGAAGACAACATCGCGGTATTCTGGATGGATTTCTGGTTTCATGTGAAGCCTCGGTAAGTTAGGTAGCCAAACAGCACTTCGTCGGTCGATACTGCCTCGTGACCCGATTGCCGCTCACTTGCCAGTGGTGGGATGGTGCGACCGGCGATTATACAGTCGTAAACGAAAACAGGCAACCGGGGTTGCCTGTTTTGCATGATGTTGAACTTCCTCTACGCAAGCATCGCGCGGTGGTTAAAACCGCTCGCGGCGAGGCGCCCCGACGAAGACAGTGCGAATAGCACGGCTAGGAGGGGCAACGAAGCCGTGGGCGGGTTTACCCGCCCCGGCGCATCATGTCGAAGAACTCACCGTTGTTCTTGGTGGCCTTCATCTTGTCGAGAATGAACTCCATCGCTTCGATCTCGTCCATCGAGTACAGCAACTTGCGCAGAATCCAGATCTTTTGCAGCTGGTCCGGCTTGATCAGCAATTCCTCGCGGCGGGTGCCCGATTTGTTCAGGTTGATCGCGGGATAAACGCGCTTCTCGGCCAGGCGGCGCTCCAGATGCACCTCCATGTTGCCGGTGCCCTTGAATTCCTCGTAGATCACGTCGTCCATGCGCGAGCCGGTTTCGATCAGCGCGGTGGCGATGATGGTCAGCGAGCCGCCTTCCTCGATGTTACGGGCGGCGCCGAAGAATCGCTTCGGACGCTGCAGCGCGTTGGCGTCGACACCACCGGTGAGCACCTTGCCCGAGGCCGGGATCACGGTGTTGTAGGCGCGCGCCAGGCGGGTGATCGAGTCGAGCAGGATGATCACGTCTTTTTTCATTTCGACCAGGCGCTTGGCTTTTTCCAGCACCATCTCGGCGACCTGCACGTGGCGCGTGGCCGGCTCGTCGAAGGTCGAGGCGACCACTTCGCCGCGTACCGAGCGTTGCATCTCGGTCACTTCCTCGGGACGTTCGTCGATCAACAGCACGATCAGCGTGCAATCCGGATGGTTGGCGGTGATCGCGTGCGCGATGTGCTGCAGGATCACCGACTTGCCGGACTTCGGCGACGCCACCAGCAGGCCGCGCTGGCCCTTGCCGATCGGCGCGATCAGGTCGATGATGCGGCCGGTGATGTTTTCGGTGCCGTTGATGTCACGTTCCAGGCGCAGCGGCTCGTTTGGATGCAGCGGCGTCAGGTTCTCAAACAATATGCGGTGTTTCGACGCTTCCGGCGATTCGCCGTTGACCTTGTCGACCTTGACCAGCGCGAAATAACGCTCGCCGTCTTTCGGCGTGCGCACCTCGCCCTCGATCGAATCGCCGGTGTGCAGGTTGAAGCGGCGGATCTGCGACGGCGAGATATAGATATCGTCGGTGGAGGCCATGTAGCTGGCGTCCGGCGAGCGCAGGAAGCCGAAGCCGTCGGGCAGCACTTCCAGGGCGCCGTCGCCGAAGATTTGTTCACCGGATTTCGCGCGCTTTTTCAGGATCGCAAACATCAATTCCTGTTTGCGCAGACGCGCCGCGTTGTCGATATCAAGACCGATGGCCATCTCCAGCAATGCCGAGACGTGTAGGGCCTTTAATTCAGATAGATGCATATGTGTTGAGTGTCCCGTGACGGGAAAGTAAAGGTAGGGGAGGGGACTGCGTGGTGTTGTCTGTTTAATTATAAAACGGGCTGCGGTCTGGCCGGGCCATCGTTTATTGCCTGGTCACCGACGCCGCCGCGGGCGCGGCGCCGTCGATACAGGCAAATATTACCGTACTTAGATATTACTGTCGATGAAAGAAGTCAGTTGACCTTTTGCCATCGCGCCCACCTTTTGGGCGGCCGGCACACCGTTCTTGAACAGGATCAGGGTCGGGATGCCGCGGATGCCGAACTTGGCCGGCACGGCCTGGTTGGCGTCGACGTCCATCTTGGCGATCAGGATCTTGCCGTCGTATTCCTTGGCCACTTCTTCCAGGATCGGGGCGATGCTCTTGCAAGGGCCGCACCATTCGGCCCAGAAGTCGACCAGCACGGGGCGTTCTGACTTCAGAACGTCGGCGTCGAAGGAAGTGTCGGTGATGTGTTTGATATTTTCGCTCATATTTTCCTCAGTCGAGGTCTGTGTGGGTCAATAACGCCTGGAGATTATGCCATGTTGTCCGCAATCGCCGTCAACGTTGCCGGTTACAAGCAACAGATGGGGGCCAATTGCGCGAATTCAATGTCTTGGAAGGGATGGCAACAAGGTCGGCAGGCGGGGATGGCTGAAATAATAACCCATTTTTTAAAAATGTGCGGCGGATTGTCGAAACCCCCTAAACTATTTGCCGATGGTGGTGCCGGCGGTCGCGCCGGCGCCGCCTAGTTGTCGTCGGCGAAGGTGGTGTTGGTCATGATTTGTTCGGTGATCTTCTCAAGCAACGGCCACAGTTCGGCCAGCAACGTGCGCGCGCGCGCCTGGCTGGCCTGCTCCAGCGGCAACTGCTCGAGCTCGCGCAGCAGCTCGCTCATGCCCAGCGCTCCGACGGTGCGCGCGGGCGACTTCAGGCGGTGGCTCAGCTCGCGCACGCCGGCCAGGTCGCCGCGCCGCAGCGCCGCCTCCATGCGCGTGATGCCTTCCTGGCTGTTCTGCAAAAACTTGAAGGCGAACTTGCGCACCTTGTGCGGATGGTAGCCGAGCAGCTTGGCCAGGATCGACAGGTCGATCACCGCCGGATCGCCGCCCAGCGTGGTCTTGAACGCCGCCCCGCCCGGCGGGCGTTCGCGCAAGGCGCCGGCCTCGCGCCGCGGCAGCCAGTTGGCGATGGTCTGGTACATCAGCGCCGGCTGGATCGGCTTCGAGATGAAGTCGTCCATGCCGGCCTCGATGCAGCGCACCCGGTCCTCGCTGGTGGCCGTCGCCGTCATCGCCAGCACCCGCACGGCAGCCAGGCGCGGATCGGCGCGGATGCGGCGGGTCGCCTCCAGGCCGTCCATCAGCGGCATCTGCACGTCCATCAACACGCAGTCGAAGGCGGTCTGGCGCAGCAGCTCGAGCGCCTCCATGCCGTTGGCGGCCAGGCACACCGACGAACCGACATCCTCGAGCATCTCCAGCGCGATCTGCTGGTTGAAGGTGTTGTCCTCGACCAGCAGGATGCGGGCGTTCTTGAGCGCGGCCATCACCGCCGCGCTGCGCGAGGACGCCAGCAGTTCGGCGGCGGCGTCCTTGACGCGGTCGATCAGCGCCGGCACGCTGGCGCTCGACACGCCCAGGCGCGCGGTGAACCAGAAGGTGCTGCCGTGGCCGGGCCGGCTGCGCACGCCGACCTCGCCGCCCATCAGCTGCGCCAGCTGCTTGCAGATCGCCAGCCCCAGGCCGGTGCCGCCGTATTCGCGCGTG
>DASVTJ010000256.1:0-4132 GCA_036387635.1 Duganella sp. | reverse complement strand
GCCGTGCCCAGGTCCTCGTCGCCGTGTTCGAAATAGGCGCAGGAATACACCAGGTTCGGGTCGAGCCAGGCGGCGTAGAAATCGTTGGAGACGTCGTAGTGGTAGCGGATCGCCTCGGCATCTTTCGCGCGCGTGTGCGGCGACAGCAGGCGCAGCGGATTGGGCCGGCGTCCCGGCTTGCCTCCGGCGGCGGCCAGTTCGCTGCCGATGCGGATCATGTCGGCGGCGCGCCCGCGGATCTCGAGCGCGCCTTCAACATAGGCCCGGCCGAGCTTGTACAAGGTGGGGGAGAGCAGGTAGCGCAGACTCGACGGTTTGGGTACGCGGATGGTGACGCGCGGCGGTTCTGGCGAGAAGTCCACCTGCTCGCCGTTCCACAATTCCACGCGCAAGGGCAAGGACAGTTTGCTGCGCAGGCCCGTGCTCCAGGCATTGAGCTTCAGTTCGGTGAACACGATTTCCTCCGGCGATTGGCACGCCGGCCCGATTGCGCCGGCATCGAAGCTGCCGCCGGCTCGATTCTCCGTTGCGACAGGCCTTTTAGGGTTGCAAACGCTGCCGCACCCAGCTTCCGTCTTCCTGCCGCGCGTAGACGATGCGGTCATGGAAACGCGACCGCCGTCCCTGCCAGAACTCGATACGCTCGGGCACCAGGCGGAAGCCGCCCCAGTTGATGGGGCGCGCCGGTGCGTCGCCTGCCGTGGCGGCGACCGCTTCGTAGTTCCGTTCCAGGGCCGTGCGGTTCTCGATCGGCGCGCTCTGCTGGGAAGCGATCGCCGACAGGCGGCTCTTCAACGGCCTGCTGTGGAAATACTTGTCGCTTTCTTCGGCCGAGGTCGTTTCGGCCCGGCCTTCGATGCGAACCTGGCGTTCAAGTTCGCTCCAAAAGAATAGCAGTGCTGCATAAGGATTGGCGCGCAGTTCCCGAGCTTTCCGGCTGTCATAATTCGTGTACCAGGTAAAGCCGCGTTCATCGAACTGTTTCACCAGCACGATGCGCGAACTGGGCCGGCCGTCCGCATCGACGGTGGCGACGTTCATCGCATTCGGCTCGTTGACCTCGGCCTTGATCGCCTGCTCGAACCAGCGCGTGAATTGCAGCATCGGGTCGTCCAGCACCTCGTCCTCGTTCAGGCTGGCCTGGCCGTAATCCTTGCGCAAGTCGGCGACCGCGTCGCCGATCGCCGGCTTCATTGCGGGCGGTGCATCGGTGGCGGGCGCGGCGCCGATGCCGCGGCGGCGCTGCATCGCCTCGCCAAGCCGCGTCATCTGCTCCGGCGAAAACAGGCGCAGCGCCATCGGCGCCATCGTGCTTTCTTCGCGTTCCATATGCGCCGTGTAACGCTGGCTGAAGCGCTGCACGGCCGAGACCGACAGGACGGCGGCGCTGCCGTCGGCGATGTGGGCCAGTTGCTCGTGCAAGTCCTGCCACAGCGCGTCCATTTCCTTGTGGTCCTGCAGGATCACCGGCGCCAGTGCCTGCAGCGTGGCCGCGTCTTCTCCTTGCGCGACGGCGCGCAGCATCGGGATCAGGTCTTGCTCCTCGTCCTCGTGGTGCAGGTGCGCGGCCTTCTCGAAATACTTCAGCACGGCGCTTGCCGCCTGGCGCGCGGCTTCGTCGGCGCCATGTTCCGGCAGGTGCGCCAGCAGGCGCTCGAGCGTGCCCAGCTGCTTGCGGATGCGGTTGTGGCAGTGCTTGAGCACGGCGATCGGCTGGTCGAAACCGGGCGCGGTGTCAGGAAGGAAATCGTTCATGTGCGTATTTTTGACAGAGGGAAGTTTTTTCGGGGTTTTTTGATTGACAGAGCGCTATTTTAGTGCGGACGCGAAAGATCGGTCCGGTAAAATGACCGGATGAACTCGATTGCTACCCCACTCATTGCGACGCCACACGGCGATGACATCGACTTTGCGCGCCGCTTCGGCGGCGTTGGCCGCCTCTACGGCGAGCGTGCACTGGAACGTTTTAAAACGGCGCACGTTTGCGTGATCGGCGTCGGCGGCGTCGGTTCCTGGATCGTCGAGGCGCTGGCGCGCAGCGCGGTCGGCGAACTGACCCTGATCGACCTCGACAACGTGGCCGAATCGAACATCAACCGCCAGATCCAGGCGGTCACGAGCACCATCGGCCAGCCGAAGATCGAGGCGCTGCGCGACCGCATCGCACAGATCAATCCGTTCTGCAAGGTGACCTTGGTCGAGGACTTCATCGAGCCCGACAACATCGCGCAGATGATCGGCGATAAAGGCTTCGACTACGTCTTGGACGCCATCGACAGCGTCAAGGCCAAGGCGGCGCTGATCGCCTTCTGCCGCGACCGGGCGATTCCGCTGCTGACCAGCGGCGGCGCCGGCGGCCAGCTCGACCCGACGAAAATCGAGGTGCGCGACCTGGCCCGTACCGAGCAGGAGCCGCTGCTGAAAAAGGTGCGCAAGGTGCTGCGCGCGCAGTACGGTTTCTCGCGCGGCGAGAAGCAGAAATACCATATCGACGCCGTGTTCTCGATGGAGCCGCTGCGCTATCCGGAAGCCGAGGATGCTTGTGAGATCGAGTCGAGCATCACGGGCCTGAATTGCGCCGGCTTCGGTTCGAGCATGGTGGTCACGGCCAGCTTCGGCATGATCGCCGCCGCCCACATCCTGCGCAAGCTGGCCGAGGCCGCCAATGCCGAAGCAGCGCCTGCGGCGGCGGAAGGGGAGCTTGCCGGCGCCTGAGCGACCGCTGTGCAGCATCGTCCGGGCTTGCTATCATGGGATGTCGATTGAAATCCTGTCATTGAAAGAGCCCTCATGATGCGTCGTACCACTTTCCTGGCCATGCTGTGCGCGGCTGCCGCTGTTGCCAACGTCAACGCCCAGCAATCCAGCCCGGCCACTGTCACGCCGGCGAATGCGCCAGCCAACCCGGCCGCCGACCAGGCGGCCACCGCCGTGCGCCAGCAGGGCGTGCAGAGCGCGGCCGACCAGGCCGCCGCCACCTCGCAGCAGGCCGCCGGCCAGGCTGCCGCCCCCACCGCCGACACCGGTTCCGCCGCCCAGGCCGCCGCGCAGGTCCAGGCAGCCCAGCCGGTGCCGCCGGCCGCATCCACCCCGACCGGTCCTCAGCTCGAAATCGTCGAGCGCGTGGTCGGCAAGGGCCGCGAAGCGGGCGCCGGCAGCCTGGTGCGCGTGAATTACACCGGCTGGTTCCACAAGCCGCTGTCCGCCACCGGCAAAGGCAAGAAATTCGATTCCTCGCTCGACAACGGCCGCGATCCGCTCGAGTTCCGCCTCGGCGCCGGCCAGGTCATCAAGGGCTGGGACCAGGGCGTGGCGGGCATGAAGGTCGGCGGCAAGCGCACCCTCATCATTCCGAGCCAGCTCGCCTACGGCAAGCGCGGCGCGCCAGGCGGCATGATTCCGCCGGACACCGACCTGATCTTCGACGTGGAACTGCTCGGCGTAAAGTAATCCTCACTTTGGCAAGGAGAACGGCAAATGCGTATCGCGAACGATGTCACTGAACTGATCGGCAACACCCCACTCGTCAGGATCCGCAAGCTGTCCCCGGGAGGGGCCGAGATCCTTGCCAAGCTCGAGTTCTACAACCCGGCGCACAGCGTCAAGGACCGCATCGGCCTGGCGATGATCGAGGCGGCCGAAAAGGCCGGCAAGATCGGCCCCGACACCGTCATCGTCGAGCCGACCAGCGGCAACACCGGCATCGCGCTGGCCATGGTCTGCGCCGCGCGCGGCTACCGCTGCAAACTCGTCATGCCAGAAACCATGAGCAACGAGCGGCGCATGCTGCTGCGTGCCTATGGCGCCGAACTGGTGCTCACGCCCGGGCCGGAAGGCATGTTGGGCGCGATCCGCCGCGCCGAGGAAATCGTCGCCGGCGAGCCGCGCGCCTTCATGCCCCAGCAGTTCAACAATCCCGCCAACCCGGAAGTGCACCGCCGCACCACCGCCGAGGAAATCTGGAAAGATACCGACGGCAAGGTCGACATCGTCGTGGCCGGCATCGGCACCGGCGGCACCATCACCGGCGTCGGCGAAGTGATCAAGGAACGCAAACCCGGCTTCCAGGTCATCGCCGTCGAACCGGAAGCCTCGCCCATGCTGTCGAAAGGCACCAAGGGCCCGCACCCGA
>DASVTJ010000255.1:0-10740 GCA_036387635.1 Duganella sp. | reverse complement strand
CTTCCGCCAACTGAAGCTGTTCCCGGCGGTGCCGGCCGGCGGCATCGGCATGCTCAACGCGATCAACGGTCCGCTGCCGGACGTGATGTTCTGCCCGACCGGCGGCATCTCGCAGGAGACGGCGTCGCAGTTCCTGTCGCTAAAGAACGTCGCCTGCGTGGGCGGTTCGTGGTTGACGCCGAAAGACGCCATCGCCGCCGGCGACTGGGGCCGCATCACCGATCTGGCTAAGGCCGCCAGCGGCCTGCGGTAACAGGTGCTACGACGGAAACGACGCTTCGGCGTCGTTTTTTTTGCCTGCGTCGCGGGCTGCGGGCAGGGTGGCGCCTAGTCGCGGCAGCGCTCGGCGCGCTCCCGGTCTTCGCCGGGCAGGCGCAACCAGAGTACGCGCCAGGGCGACTCGCCGGGTTAGGCCGCGTCGCCCTCCAGGCAGAACAGGCCGGCCTTGGTGGCCAGTTCCAGCACCGGCGCGACCTGCTCCTTGTTGTGGAAGTACAGGATATTGGTGTCGTCCCAGCCGGCGGCGCAGATGCAGCCGAGTTCCGGCATGATCAGAAATTGCGAAGGCGGGTGGCGCTTGTCGAAACGCGACTGCATCAAAAAACCTTCGCGGTTGGTGTAGCGCTTGATCACGGGCCTGGCTTTCGCGGGCCAGCGGCCGCGATAGCGCAGCGTGTACACCGGCGTCAGGTCGAACAGCGCGGCCCAATGGGCTTCGAGCTTCTGGTTCCTGCTGGCGCGCTCTTCGCCTTCGAAGCACGACATCAGATGCCATTCGGCTTCGTCGTCGAGCCAGTGGTCGAACACGGAGATCGCCAGGCGGTGCATGCCGCCGTCGGCGCCGAGCTGCCAAATGTCGTTCAAGGTGGGGAATTGCTGGTTAATTTGCTCAATAACATTCGCGTCAACGCGAGACAACATTTTCATACTATCCTCTGAATCATACTTGCGACGCTGAAGTATATACTTCAACCCTTAACGCTAGCTGAGCAGGGAGCGCGATGATGAAAGAGTTTCGATTCAATGTGTTCGGCCGGATGGTCGCGATTGCCGGCGGGGCGGGCGCGCGGCGCGCCTTCGATCTCGGCGCCGAAGGCAAACGGCGGCCCGCCGACTTCATCGTCCCGGACGATGTCGCCGACGATGAACTATGCGAATACCTGTTCGACCTTTTCCACGAAGACGCGACGCCGCGTAACAACACTGTGACGCAAATCCTTCGACCTTGAGGCGGGGCCCGAGTTGTTGGAATGATAGGTTCTGAGGGTTTAGCCGGTATTGATCCGCCTGAGGTGCATGCGTAATCCCACCGGCGACATCGTAAAGCCCATCAGCTCCTGCGGCTCCTCGCCGCTGGCGGTGTCGACCGCGTCGATGTCGAAGCTGCTCAGCAGCATGGAGCTGGCGAGCTTGATCTCCAGCAGCGCCAGATAGCGCCCCGGACAGGTGCGCGCGCCGGCGCCGAACGGCATCGACAGGTGCTTGTTGATCGGGGCCGCGCCGCCGGGCAGCCAGCGCGACGGATCGAAGCTGGCCGCGCGCGGCACGCATTGCTCGTCGACGCTGTCGTTGCGCATCACGCACCACAGCTGGCCGCCCTTTGGCACGCGCACGTCGCCGATGACGGTGTCGCGCAGCGCTTCGAGCGGAATGAACGGCGCCACCGGCTTGAGGCGCATGGCCTCCTGCGCGCAGGCGTCGAGGTAATCGAGATTGTCCATCTGCTCGATGGTGAACGCGGCCGGATCGGGCGCCACCCGCGCCACCTCGGCGCGCGCCTCGCGCAGCGCGTCCGGGTTTTTGCGCAGCAGGTACAGCATCCACGCCAGGGTGTGGCTGGTGGTGTCCTCGCCGGCGAGCAGCATCGTCATCACGTTGCCGGCGATGGCGCGGTCGTCGAGGCCGCTGCCGCCCTCGTCGGCCGCGCAGATCATCGCGTCGAGCAGGTGGGCGGGGCGCTCGCGCCGCGCCGGCTCGGCGGTCAGCCGCGCGCGCGCGGCCGCGATCAGCGCGTCGACCGCGCCGTTGAGCGCGGCCACGCTGGCGTCGAGTTGCCGGTCGCGCGGCAAGCGCACGTAGCGCCAGTAGGGGATCAGCGAGATCGACCGGCGCGCCACCGCCGGCAGGATGATGTCGAGATGGCGCTGGATGACGTCCTCGCCGCCGTCGATGGTGTTGACGTCGGTGCCGAACGCCAGCCCGGCGATGACGTCGACGCTGAAGCGCTTCAAGTCCTCGGTCAGGTCGACCGCGGCGCCGGCGGCGGCGGTCCGCCGCCAATGCGCGCGCAGGCGCAGCGCCACCGCCACCAGCGCCGGAAAGTAGGCCTTGACCGCGTGCGGGGCCAGCGCCGCCATCACCATGCGGCGCTGGTTGCGCCAGGTCGCGCCTTCGGCCACGAACACGCCGGGCCGCCCGCCCATCTCGTCGCCCACCTGACTGGTGATCGAAGGCCGGCGAAAGCCGTCCGGCCGGTCGCGCAGCGCCGCGCCCACCAGCTCATGGCTGGAGAGCACGACGATGTCGGTGCGGCCGACGCGGATTTTGAACACCGGACCGTATTGGCGGCTCCACGCCTCCAGATCCTGGTGGATGCGCAGCGGCGTGATCTGCGGCAGGTTGCCCACCAGCGGCCACGGCGCCGGGCCGGGCAGGTCGTCGATCTCGCGCAGGGCAAGGTGCAAGGTATGTTCGATCATGGCGTGCTCCGGTCGTTGCTGATGTGGCGGCATGCCCCCGCGCCCGCGTTCATGGCAGCTGCGCGGCGACGCGGTTGCGGCCGTTGTTCTTGGCCGCGTACAGCGCGCGGTCGGCCGCGCCGATGAGCGCCTCGATGTCGACCGGCGCCTCGATGCGCTGGGTGGTCACGCCGATGCTCACCGTGATGTGGGGCGCCTCGCCGTTGCGCGCGTGCGGGATGGCCAGCTGCTGCGCGCGGGCGCGGATGGTTTCGGCCATCCGGGTGGCCTGGCCGATGTCGATCTCGGGCAGGATCATGGCGAACTCCTCGCCGCCGTAGCGCGCCATCAGGTCGCACGGGCGCTTGAGCATGCCCGCCAGCGCGGCGGCCACCTGGATCAGGCACTGGTCGCCCTTCTGGTGGCCGTAATGGTCGTTGTAGGCCTTGAAGTGGTCGATGTCGATCATCAGCAGCGACAGCGCGGCGCCGCCCCGCTTGGCGCGGCGGTGTTCCTTTTCCAGCGCGACGTCGAAGTGGCGCCGGTTGGCGATGCCGGTCAGGCCGTCGGAGAAGGTTTGCGAGCGCAGCACCATGGCCTGCTCGCGCAGCAGCTTTTCGCGCCCGACGGCCACGCTGACGTCGCTGATCTGGATCAGGCAGTGGCGCGGCGCGCCGGCGATGTCGATCGGCGTCACCTCGACCGCCTGCTGCAGGCGCTCGCCGCGGGCGGCGGCGGCGGCGTTGGCGTGCAGCGCGAACGGCGCCTTGTTCAGGCTTTGCGACAGCACCGACGAGAAATTGTTGTGGCGCGCCTGGCGCAGCGCCGCCTCGATCCGCCCGCCGCGCACCTCCGGG
Organism: Duganella sp.; assembly: GCA_036387635.1. Taxonomy (GTDB): domain Bacteria; phylum Pseudomonadota; class Gammaproteobacteria; order Burkholderiales; family Burkholderiaceae_D; genus Rugamonas. The sequence continues at coordinate 7,205 of DASVTJ010000255.1, read as the reverse complement.
CACACGGCCAGCAAGTCGGCGCCGACGACGTGCTCCTGGGCCAGGCCCGAATGCCTGCTCATCCACGCGTTCCACAGCACCACGCGGCCGTCGCCGTCGACGACGATGGCGCCCAGGTTGACGGCGGCCAGCACGCTGCGCAGCATGTTGAGCCGGTGCCCGTCGGCCGCGGCGGGCAGGGTGCGGTCCGGCGCTTTCACCGGTCAGGCCTGTCCCATCGCGCGCGCGATGTACTGGTTGATGTGCGCCTGCAGGTCGTGCATGGCCGACAGGTCGAGCACGAAGGCGACATAGCCCTGGATCTGGTGCTTCTCGAGCACGAAGTCGATGTGCAGCATCAGCACCACGGCGTCGGGCCCGCTGCCGGAGGCGGTCAGGATCTCGTCGCTGGTGCCGACGTGGTAGGCCGGCAGCGAGCCGCGCAGCTCGTGCTGGAAGATGTTGGCCAGCGTGCCGACGCACGAGTTGAGGATGATGTTGCCGATCTCGCACATGGCTTCCTGCTCCATGTCGGTCAGCTCGGCCAGCGGCACGCTCTCGCCGACCATCAGGCGCACGATCTCGAGGCTTTTATCCTCGGGGAACATCAAGATCGCCTCGGTCTCGAAGGCGCCCTCGTAATGCTGGCTCACGCCGCAGATGCGCTCCGGCTCGAACACCCGGTTGCCCAGCAGCCGGGCCGCCTGGGCGCGGTTGAAGAAGGTGATCGACGGCACCGACATGCGCACCGCCTCGTTGACGATGGCGCTCATCGAGGCGGCCGCCTGGCCGACGCCGATGTTGAAAATTTCGATCAGCGCGTCGTTCTCCAGCGCGGACAACTCGATCATGGCCGGGCCTCCTCCAGCGGCGACAGCAGGCGGGCGATGCGCGCCTCGGTGATCGGCTTTTCGACGAAGCCGACGCCGAGCGACTCGGCCTTTTCGCGCGTGGCCGTTTGCACGTTGGCCGTCAACAGCGAGATCGGCAGGTCGGGAAAGTCGCGCCGCAGCAGCTCGGCGGCGGCGATGCCGCCCATGCCGGGCATGTTGACGTCCATGAGGATGAGGTCGGGCCGCACGGCGTGCGCCTTGATCAGCGATTCCTCGCCGGTGGCGGCCTCCTCGACGATCCAGTCGGCGTGCAGGCCGATGATGTACTGGCGCGCCATCAGGCGTGAAACGCGGCTGTCGTCGACGATCAGGACTGTTTTCGCTTGCGTCATGAAACTCCCCGGGCGGTGGTATTTTTTCGGTCTGCTTGGCTTCATTCTCGCACAATCGGCGGCGCCGCTGGCGACGTTCATGCCATCGGCGCCGCGCTTGTGCCAGTCTGCGACAGCGGCGCGGCGCCGTGTTGTCTGAGCGCAATTTTCGGCGGAATTCGAGGCGGAATTCGCGGCGAGCCGGGTCGATCCGCTAAAATAGCGGCATTGCGCGCGCCGCCTGGCGCGCGCGTCGCATTTTTCTTTTCATTGAAGCAGCCTGGAACCATGACCCAAGACGAACTGAAACAAGCCGTAGCCCGCGCCGCCATCGATTACGTGGTCAAAAACGACATCATCGGCGTCGGCACCGGCTCGACCGCCAATTTCTTCATCGACGAACTGGCCAAGATCAAGGACACCATCAAGGGCGCGGTGGCGTCGTCGGAGGCGACGGCGGCGCGCCTGCGCGGCCACGGCATCGCCGTGTTCGACCTCAACGAGGTGACCGAGATCGCCGTCTACATCGACGGCGCCGACGAGATCACCTCGACCGGCGCCATGATCAAGGGCGGCGGCGCGGCGCTGACGCGCGAAAAAATCGTGGCGTCGGTGGCGCGCAGTTTCGTCTGCATCGCGGACGGCTCCAAGCTGGCCGATGTGATGGGCAAGTTCCCGCTGCCGGTCGAGGTGCTGCCGATGGCGCGCGCGTCGGTCACGCGCGCGCTGGCCAAGCTGGGCGGCACGCCGACCTTGCGCCTGAAACCGGGGACGGACGAGGCGTTCATCACCGACAACGGCGGCATGCTGATCGACGTGGCGGGGCTGTCGATCACCGATCCGGTGGCGCTGGAGGCGCACATCAACCAGATCGTCGGCGTGGTGGCGGTGGGATTGTTTGCCGCGCGCGGCGCCGACGTGTGCCTGCTGGGCACGGCCGAAGGCGTCAAGACGCTGACGTTTTAAATTCGGCGTTTAAAGACAAACCCCCGGTCGGACCGGGGGTTTGTGAAGACTTAACCGAGCATTACTCGGTCGGCGGCACGTAGCCCATGGCGGCGTCGGCGCCGTCGCCGAAGAAGTGCTTTTCCATCTGCTGCGCCAGGTATTTGCGCGCGCGCTGGTCGGCCAAGTTCAGGCGGTTCTCGTTGACCAGCATGGTCTGGTGCTTCAGCCAGGCCTGCCAGGCTTCTTTCGACACCGACTCATAAATCCGCTTGCCCAGTTCGCCCGGGTACGGTGGAAAATCGAGCCCTTCGGCGTCTTTATCTAATTTGATGCAATGGACGGTGCGGGCCATGTGTACTCCTGAACTTTATAAAGGGGTGAATTATAGGGTTTTGATCAGAACCTGTGACTTGCGCTGCCAGTTGTACATGTGCTGGCGGTCTTTTGGCAGTTCATCCACCGACGCAGGCACGAAGCCGCGTTTCTTGAACCAGTGCATGGTGCGCGTGGTCAGCACGAACAGCTTGGTCAACCCGGCCGCTCTGGCCCGGTTTTCCATGTGCTTCAGGATACGCTCGCCGTCGCCCTGCGTCTGTGTATCCTGGCTGACGATCAGGCACGCCATCTCGCCCATTTTCGCTTCCGGGAACGGATACAGCGCCGCGCAGCCGAAAATCACGCCATCGTGGTCGATGACGGAAAACTGTTCGATCTCGCGTTCGATCAGTTCGCGGCCGCGCTTGACCAGGGTGCCGTCCGCTTCCAACGGTTCAATCAGCTTGATAATTCCGCCAACGTCCTCAATTGTGGCCTGGCGCAGGCTTTCCAGGTTTTCGTGGCTGATCATCGTGCCCACGCCATCGTGGGTGAACAGTTCGAGGAGGGCGGAACCGTCCATCTCGAACGGCACGATATGCGCGCGGTCCACGCCGCTGTTGCAGGCCTTGATGGCATGCTCCAGGTAAAACGCGGAATCGGGTGGCAGGAAGCCCGCTTGCAACACGGCTTCGGCCTGGTGCGACGACAGTTCGCGAATTTCGGCGCCGGCAGCGTCGGTCATCATGGTTGTTTCAGTGATGAAGATGAGCTTTTCGGCATGCAGCGCGATGGCGGTGGACGCGGCAACATCTTCCATGGTCAGGTTGAACACTTCGCCGGTGGGCGAGAAACCCAGTGGCGAGAGCAGCACCAGGCTGTCGGTTTCCAGGATTGGCTGGATGGTTTCCGACGCAATCTTGCGCGTCACGCCCGTCAGTTCCAGGTCGACGCCGTCGAACACGCCCAGCGGGCGCGCCGTGACGAAGTTGCCCGAAATGATGCGGATCGCCGCATTGCTCATCGGTGTATTCGGCAAGCCCTGGCTGAACGCGGCTTCGATGTCGAGGCGCAGTTCGCCGGCCGCTTCCTTGGCGCATTCGAGCGCCGGGAGGTCGGTAATGCGGATGCCGTTGTGAAAGCGGCCTTCGACGTTTCGCAGCGCCAGTTGTTCTGCAACTTGCGGGCGCGAACCGTGCACGATGACGACGCGGATGCCGAGCGCAACGAGCAACGACAAGTCCTGCGCCAGCACCGGCAGGGCGCCCGCGGTGACGAGTTCACCGGGGAAGGCAACGACGAAGGTCTTGCCGCGGAAGGCATGAATGTAGGGGGCGACGGAGCGCAGCCACTGGACGAATTGGTTAGGGTTTTCCATTTGCCGCATTATAATTCGCTGCGCGACTTGCGCAGTAAAAAATACTGAAAAACGAATGTCTGAACAGCGTAGCAAGGGTGGGTCGCCAGTGGCGAAGGCAGCAGTGGAAAACGAGCGCAACAAGGGTGAAGCGGCGGGTGCGAAGCAGGCAACCATCCAGCAACGCGGCACGCTGTCGGATCAGCTGGCGCAGGTGCAACGGCGCGCCACAACCCCCGTCACGCCGGCCAACGCCGTGGCCCATCCCGAGGCGGCAAACATGCGGCGTCGCGGGAATGCTGACAGCGCCGCCACGCCAGCGTCCCCGCGCAAACCTGACGCGCCGCGTAACGGCAAAGTCAGCATGGGGCCCGGCGTGCGCCGGGATGACGTGGTGGGTGGGGCAGCGTCTCCTCAGGCACGTGCTCCACGGCCACCCCGCGACGCCAGCGCTCCCGCGACCGAGCGTCCGCTGCCCTTTCGCACGCCGTTACCTGCGATCACCTTCCCTGAAGACCTTCCGGTTTCCGGCCGCCGTGGCGACATTGCCAAGGCGCTCATGGAGAACCAGGTCATCATCGTCTCCGGCGAGACCGGTTCGGGCAAGACCACGCAGCTGCCGAAAATTTGCCTGGAACTGGGCCGTGGCAGCAAAGGGCTGATCGGCCACACGCAGCCGCGCCGGATCGCGGCGTCGTCGACGGCCAAGCGCATTGCGCAGGAACTCGGCTCGCCCCTGGGCGTGCACGTCGGCTTCAAGGTGCGTTTTACCGATACGCTGCAGCCGGGCGCGTCCGTCAAGCTGATGACCGACGGTATCCTGCTGGCCGAAACGCAGACCGACCCGCTGCTGAAAGCCTACGACACGATCATCATCGATGAAGCGCACGAGCGCAGCCTGAACATCGATTTCCTGCTGGGCTACCTGAAGCAGCTGCTGCCGCGCCGGCCCGACCTGAAAGTAATCATCACATCGGCCACCATCGACGCGGAGCGCTTTGCGCGCCACTTCGGCACGCTTGACAAACCGGCGCCCGTGATCGAGGTGTCCGGCCGCCTGTACAAGGTGGAAGTGCGGTATCGTCCGGTGGACCGCGATCCGGTTTCGGCGCCGGCGCAGGACAATGGCAAACCTGTGCCCAAAGCGCAAGCCGCGCGCGACAAGCGCGATTTGATGGATGCCGTGATCGACGGCGTCGATGAAGTCGCGCGTCTGGGTTCCGGTGACGTGCTGGTGTTCCTGCCTGGCGAGCGCGAAATTCGTGACTGCGCCGAAGCGCTGCGCAAGCACCATCCGCAGCACGTGGAAATCCTGCCCCTGTTTGCGCGCCTGTCGGTCGAAGAACAGGAAAAAGTTTTTAAAATTTCGAACGCACGGCGCATCGTGCTTGCCACCAACGTGGCCGAAACGTCGCTGACGGTGCCGGGCATCCGCTACGTGGTCGACGCAGGATTGGCGCGCGTAAAACGCTACAGTTTCCGCAACAAGGTCGAGCAACTGCAGATCGAACCGATCGCGCAGTCGGCGGCGAACCAGCGCGCCGGCCGTTGCGGGCGCGTGGCCGACGGTGTCTGCATCCGCCTGTACGAAGAAGACGATTTCCTGCAGCGGCCCAAATTTACCGAGCCGGAAATTTTGCGTTCGTCGCTGGCGGCCGTCATCCTGCGCATGAAGACGCTGCACCTGACCGACGTCGAAACGTTCCCGTTCATCGAACCGCCGCAGCCGCGCGCAATTGCCGACGGCTACATGCTGCTGCAGGAAGTGGGCGCGGTGGATGAGTACAACCAGGTCACGCCGCTGGGCATGAAGCTGTCCAAGCTGCCGCTCGACCCGCGCGTCGGGCGCATGATCCTGGCCGCGCTGGACAATGCCTGCCTGACCGAGATGCTGATCATTGCGTCGGCGCTGTCGGTGCAGGATCCGCGCGACCGGCCGATGGAAGTCCAGCAGCAGGCCGATGAAGCGCATAAAAAATTTGCCGACGAAAAGTCGGAATTCCTCAGCTACATCAAGATCTGGCGCTGGTTCGAGCAAGCCATCGAGCACAAGAAAACCAATCGCCAGCTGATGGAAACGTGCCGCGCCAGTTTTCTGTCGCAGGTGCGCCTGCGCGAGTGGCGCGACGTGCACTCGCAGTTGCTGACGATCGTGAAAGAGCAGGGCTGGCGCCTCAACGAATTGCCGGCGACATACGAAAACCTGCACACGGCGCTGCTGACTGGTTTGCTGGGCAATATCGGCTACAAGGCCGAAGATGATGCAACCGCCGGCTACCTGGGGGCGCGCGGCATCCGTTTCCACATCTGGCCGGGTTCGTCGTTGCTGAAAAAACCGGGCAAGTGGGTGATGGCGGCCGAACTGGTGGAAACCACGCGCCTGTATGCGCGCTGCGTGGCGCAGATCCAGCCGGAGTGGGTGGAGCGCGTCGGCGCGCACCTGCTAAAAAAATCATGGGGCGAACCGCGCTGGGAAAAGCGCGCTGCGCAAGTGACGGCGTCCGAGCGTGCAACGCTGTACGGCATCGTGGTCTACAGCCAGCGCAGGATCAACTATGGCCAGTTCAACCCGTTCGAAGCGCGCGAAATTTTCATCCGCGAGGCGCTGGTGGGCGGCGACTACGATACGCGCGCGCCGTTTTTTGCGCACAACCACAAACTGATCAAGGAGATCGAGAACCTCGAGCACAAGTCGCGCCGCCTCGACGTGCTGGTGGACGATCAATTGATCATCGCGTTTTACGACAAGCTCATTCCCAAGGATGTCGTCAATGGCGCCGGTTTCGAAAAATGGCACAAGGATGTGACGCATGACAATCCGAAGCTGCTGTTCCTGAACCGCGAAGAATTGATGCGCCACGAAGCGGCTGGCGTCACGACGGATCTGTTCCCGAAGATGATGAGCGTGACCGGTATCGAGATGGCGCTCAGTTATCACTTCGAGCCGGGCAGCGTGCGCGATGGCGTCACCGCGTCGGTACCGCTGTTTGCCTTGAACCAGTTGCCGCGCGAGCGGGCCGACTGGCTGGTGCCGGGCATGTTGAAAGAGAAGGTGCACCTGCTGCTCAAATCCTTGCCGCAAAAGCTGCGCCGCCACTGTGTCCCGCTGCCCGATTACGCTGCGCGTTTTTGCGAGCGCATCAACGAGGCCGGTACATTCGGCCGCGGCGACCTGATCGACGTGCTCATTGCCGACATCCGCAAGGAAACCGGCCTGAACGTGTTGACGGCCGACTTCAAGGTCGAGACGCTGCCGGCGCACCACTTCATGAATTTCAAGGTGATCGACGAGCATGGCCGCCAGCTGGAGATGGGCCGCAATTTGTCGACGCTGCAAGCCGAGTTCGGCGGCCAGGCGCGCCAGAGTTTCCAGAAGCTGGCCGAAGTGAAAGCGCCGGCCGT
>DASVTJ010000254.1:0-3098 GCA_036387635.1 Duganella sp. | reverse complement strand
TGCACCAGGGACAACGGGATCAGCGGCGCGGTCGCCAGCGCGCACACGTGCTCGACCACGTTATAGAGTTGCCGCACATTGCCCGGCCACGACGCGGTCGTCAGCGCCTCGAGCGCGTCGGGCGCGTAGCCGCGCACCGTCTTGCCGTACTTGGCCGCCAGCGTGTTGAGGAACTGGGTGGCCATCGGCGTGATGTCCTCGCGCCGCTGCGACAGCGGCGGCAACGTCAGCGTGATCACATTGAGCCGGTAATACAAGTCTTCGCGGAACTGGCCTTCGAGCATGGCCGCGTCCAGGTCGCGGTGGGTGGCCGACAGGATGCGCACGTCGACCGGCCGTGGCACGTCCGAGCCGAGCTGGCGCACCATGCGCTCCTGCAACACGCGCAGCAGTTTTACTTGAAGCAACAACGGCATATCGCCGATCTCGTCCAAAAACAGGGTGCCGCCGTCGGCCGCCTGCACCAAGCCTTCGCGGCTGCTGACGGCACCGGTGTAGGCGCCTTTGACGTGGCCGAACAGTTCGGACTCGAGCAGCGCCTCGGGGATGGCGCCGCAGTTGACGGCGATGAACGGCGCCTTGGCGCGGCGGCTGGCGCGGTGGATGGCGTTGGCCAGCAATTCCTTGCCGGTGCCGCTCTCGCCACGGATCAGGATGCTGGCGTCGGACGCGGCCACCAGCCGGGCTTCGGCCAGCAATTCGTCCATGCACTGGCTGCGGCTGATCAGGCCGGAGCGCCAGGATTCGTCGCCGCCGGCCGGGCGGGTGGCCGGCGCCGACAGGCTCAACGCCTGGGCGATACGGTCGAGCAGATGCTTGGCGTCGAACGGCTTGGTCAAATAGGCATAGGCGCCAAGCGTGGTCGCCTCGATCGCGTCCGGGATGGTGCCGTGCGCGGTGAGCAGGATGACCGGCAGGGCCGGGTAGTTGTTGCGGATTTCCTGGAACAGCGACATGCCGTCGCGGTCGGGCAGGCGGATGTCGCTGATGACCAGGCGGGGCAGCTCGATCGACATGCGCGCCAGCGCCGCCTCCGCGCTGCCGACGCCGGTGACCCGGTAGCCGTTGGCGGTCAGCCGCATCGACAGCAAGCGCAGCAGGTCGGCGTCGTCGTCCACCACCAGCAGGTGGGCGCCGTGGCCGGCCGGATTGCGGGCGGCGCCGGCGGCGGCCAGGCGGTCGTCGGCGGCGCTCATTTGATCACCGGCTGCGTTGCGCTGGCGGCCGGGCGCGACGGCAGCGTGCGCTCGATGGTCTTCAAGCCTTCGACCATGTCGTTCAACTGGTCGATGCGGCGTTGGTTGTCGCGTTGCTGCACCGCCAGCCTGTCGATGTGTTCGGCCAGCCGGCGCGCCTCGGCGCTATTGCTGGACAACACCTGCGCCAGCGGCTTGAACACGGCCGCCTCGCTGTCGTTGCTGATGACGACGCTGTCGAACAAGCCCTGCGCGCGCGCCAGGTCGCCGCCGCCCCGCGTGAGCATCAGCACCATGCCCATCTGCATCACCACGCGCGGGCTGCGCTGTTGCAGGCTCAGGCCGCTAAGCTCCTTGAGCAGCTCGCCCTGGCTCATGCGCCGCAGTGACTGGTGGTAGCGCAGCAGCGGCGCGACCTCGTCGGGCGGAGGCGGCGGTGCTTGCACCACCACCGGCGGGGTTGGCGGCACCGACATCGCCAACGGTTCCGGCCGGGGCTCGACCGGGGCGCAGGCGGTCAGCGCCGCGCACAGCAGCAGGCACAGCAGCAGGCACAGCAGTCCTGCCGCGCGGAAGGGGAAAGCGGATGTCGCGTCACAGCTCATAAGATCAGTCATCGTAGGGCGGTTCATAGGGGAGTTCAATCTGGAAACGGGCGCCCCGTTCGGAGGGCAACAGTTGCAAGGTGCCGCGATGGGCGGCGATATATTCGTGCACGATCGAGAGTCCGATGCCGTTGCCGCGGCGGGCGCCGGGCGGCTGGCGCTGACCCTGGTAAAACGGTTCAAAAATACGCTTGGCGTCGTTCGGCGCCACGCCCGGCCCCTGGTCGAGGCAATCGAGCAGGAACTTGCCGTTGAGTTCGCCAATTCTAAAGCTGATCAGGCCGCCAGGCGGACTGAAGCGCACTGCGTTCGACAGCAGGTTGCTCAGCGCCACCGCCATCTTGTCGGCGTCGACGACGATCGGCGAGGCCCGCCCCTCGGTGTTGACGGTCAGTTGCGCCGCCTGCCATTGCAGGCGCTGGCTGTCGATCGCCGTCGCCAGCAGCGCCGACATGTCGGTCGGTTCCAGATGCAAGTGGTGGGCGTCGAAGGTGGCCGCGTTATAGCGCAGCAGCGCTTCGATCTGCGACTGCAGCGCCGCCGTGTTTTGATTCAGTATACCGGCGATTTCGCGCTGGTTGGGCGATAACGCGCCGGCCACGCCATCTTCCAGCAGGGCAACTCCTTCGCGCAGTGCCGCCAGCGGCGTTTTGAGCTCGTGCGAGATGTGGCGCATGAAACGGGATTTGTCCGCTTCCAGGTTCGACAGGCGCTGGCGCAGCCAGTTCAGCTGGTGGCCCACGCGCTGCAGGTCGGCCGGTCCGCGCACCTCGACCGGTTCGTCGAAATTGTTCTCGCCGAGGCGGTCGATGGCAGCCTCGATCTGTGCCAGCGGCCGCGACAGCCACAGGCCGAAGCCGCCCGCCAGCAGCGCGCCGACGACGATGGAGGCGATCACCTGCGCCTTGAGCACGGCGCGCCGCCGGTCGAGTTCGCCCAGCAGCTCGGTGTTGCGGCGCTCGACCTCCTGCTTGACTTCCTCGCCCAACCGGGCGCTGATGCCGGGCAGCGGCGCCAGCACTTTTTCCAGCGCCTGCTGGCGGGCGCTGGTGCGCGCCGGAGTCGGCATTTGCAGGATTTCCCAGGCCTGCTCGCCAGCCTGGCGCCACGCGTCGAAGACGCCCTTGGGGGCGTGCGGCAGCCCGCGCGAGACGGCGTCGAGCGCCACGCGCGCCTCGCGCCAGGCGTCGGCGTAGCGCAGGCGGAAGGCGGGGTCGTCCAGCACCAGGTATTGGCGGGCGCTGCGCGTCATCGCCACGCTGCGTTCGGCCAGTTGTTGGGTGTTTTCGGTCAGCGC
>DASVTJ010000253.1:0-4209 GCA_036387635.1 Duganella sp. | reverse complement strand
TGGCTGATGGTCTTGCACGCGCGTGCGACCACTTCGATCAGCAGACGCAGTTCGGCCGGGATCGTGTTGTTCTGGCGCTGTTCTTCGACCAGGTATTGAGTGAGGCTGATGCGTTTCATGGTTTCCCTTGTGGTGAAAATATAATCGTCTTGGTGTTCGTCGTTCTAATTGTTTTAGTCGGCCAGGGCCTTGGTCACCACTTCATGCACGTCGTTCGACAGCTTGGCGCGGGCCGCGACTTTTTCCAGCGCGCGCTTCATCTTGGCCTGCAGCACCGGGGCGTAGCGACGCCAGCGGTCCATCGAGCGCGCCAGGCGCGCCGCCAACTGCGGGTTGATCGCGTCGAGCTTGATCACATGCTCGGCCCAGAACTCGTAGGCGCTGCCGTCGGCGCTGTGGAACTGCGACGGATTGCCGTTGGTGAAGTTGAAGATCAGGCTGCGCGCGCGGTTCGGATTCTTCAACGTGAAGGCCGGGTGCTCCATCAGCTTGCGCACGGCGGCGACGTCGGTGGTCGGCGCGGCGGCCTGCATGGCGAACCATTTGTCGATGACCAGCGCCTCGCCTTCGAAGTCCTGGTAGAACTTCTTCAGATACGGCCCGGCTGCGGCGCCGCTGTGGAGCATCGCCACCATCGCGGCGGAACGGTCGGTCATGTTGCCGGCCTTTTCGAACTGCTGCTGCGCCAGTTTGAGTTCGGCCATGTCCGGCGCCACCATCAGGTATGCCAGGCACAGGTTCTTCAACGCGCGCTTGCCGGCCGACAGCGCATCCGGGCTGTATTCGCCCGGGGTCTGGTTGGCGTGGTATTGCGCCAGCAGTTCCTGCTTGAGCGACGCGCCGATGGTGCGGCGCATGAACTGGCGCGCGGTGTGGATCGCGATCGGATGCACCACCTCCATCTGCTCGGCGATGATGGTTTCCGACGGCAGGGTCAGCGCCAGCTCGCGATAGGCCGGGTCGAGCCTGTCGTCGGTCAGCACGGCGCGCTGGGCGTTGATGAAGGTGGGGTCGAGTTTCAGGCCCGCGTCGCTGCCGCCGGCCGCCACCACTTGCGCGGTGAGCTTGAGCAGGCGCGCCATCGCCAGCCGCTGGCCCGCTTCCCAGCGGTTGACCGGGTCGCTGTCATGGCTGAACAGATGCAGCAGTTCGGCGTCGGTGTAGTCGTACTCCAGCACCACCGGCGCCGAGAAGTCGCGCAGGATCGACGGCGTCGGCCGTTCGTCGACATTCTTGAAGCGGAAAATCTGCTCTTGCTCGGTCAACTCCAGCACCACCGTGGTCGGCCCGCCCTTGGCGCCCTTGACCTGCTTGCCGCCTTCGAGTGTCAGCGGCAAATCCTTGCCGTTCTCGTCCAACAGGCCGACCGCCACCGGAATATGGAACGGCAGCTGGCCGCCCTGCGCGGCCGAGGTGGCGCAGCGCTGGCTGAGGATGATGTCGAAGTGGCGCTTGGCGGCGTCGTAGTGCGTGCGCGCGGTCAGCACCGGCGTGCCGGCCTGGCTGTACCAGCGCTCGAACTGGGTCAGGTCGCGGCCGTTGGCGTCGGCCATGGCGGCGCGGAAGTCGTCGCATTCGACGGCTTGGCCGTCGTGGCGCTGGAAGTACAGGTCCATGCCCTTGCGGAAGCCGTCGCGCCCCAGCAAGGTTTGATACATGCGCACCACTTCGGCGCCCTTTTCGTACACCGTCACGGTGTAGAAGTTGTTGATCTCGACAAAGGAATCGGGCCGCACCGGGTGCGCCATCGGGCCGGCGTCCTCGGGGAACTGCGCCTGGCGCAAGGTGCGCACCTGGTCGATGCGGGTGACGGCGCGGCCGCTGTCGGTGCCGATCATGTCGGCGGTGAATTCCTGGTCGCGGAACACCGTCAAGCCTTCCTTGAGCGACAGCTGGAACCAGTCGCGGCACGTGACGCGGTTGCCGGTCCAGTTGTGGAAGTATTCATGGCCGACCACCGCCTCGATGCCGGCGTAGTCGGCGTCGGTGGCCACGCGCGGATTGGCCAGCACGAACTTGGTGTTGAAGATGTTGAGGCCCTTGTTTTCCATCGCGCCCATGTTGAAGTCGCTAACGGCGACGATCATGAAGCGGTCCAGGTCGAGCTCGAGGCCGAAGCGCTCCTGGTCCCAGCGGATCGAGTTCTTCAGCGCCTGCATCGCGTAGTCGGTCTTGTCGAGGTTGCCGTCCTCGACCCACACCTGCAACAGCACTTCGCGGCCGGAATTGAGCGTGAACTTCTCCTCCTGGCATACCAGGCGCGCGGCAACCAGCGCGAACAGGTACGACGGCTTCTTGAACGGGTCTTCCCACTTGGCGTAGTGGCGGCCGTCGCCGAGCTCGCCCTCTTCGATCAGGTTGCCGTTCGACAGCAGCACCGGGTACGCGGCCTTGTCGGCGCGCAGCATGACGGTGTACTTGGCCATCACGTCCGGGCGGTCCGGGAAATAGGTGATGCGGCGGAAGCCTTCGGCCTCGCACTGCGTGAAGAAGTTGCCGTTCGAGACGTACAGGCCCGACAGCGTGGTGTTTTGCACCGGCGAGCACAAGCTTTCAATTTCCAGCACCACATCGGCCGGAGCGTTTTTGATCGTCAGGATCGAACCGTCGACCTTGTATTCGGTCGGCGCCAGCAGTTTGCCGTTCATGCGCAACTGCACCAGCTCGATCTCCTCGCCATGCAAGACGATGTCCTGGCTGTCGCTGACCGGGTTGTGCCGCATCGTGATGCGGTTGGCCACCACCGTACGGTCCGGGTCGAGGTCGAAGCCCAGTTCAACCGTATCGACCAGAAAAGCCGGAGGGGTGTAATCTTTGCGGTATATCGTCGTGGGGCTGCTATCTGTGCGCATGGGGGCTCTGGGTGGACGTAGGCAAAAACCTATTTTACCAATACCAGCGCCAGCGGACGCGCCAATTGGCGCCGGCGGCTGAGATGGCTCTAATTGCCCGCGCAATTAAGTTGATTGTTGCTTGTTTCCGCGACGCCGTAACAATCTGTAATAATCGTGCGAGGTCCGCGCGCGCGTCGTAAACTTGGCACTGGATCATACCGTCCGACCTGAGAGGGCTACACCATGAAATATCTCGCCATCCTGGCGACTGCCGCCGTGCTGCTTCTGAGCGGCTGCGCCACCACCATCCGCAGCGACGTCACCGCGTTCAACGACTGGCCGGCCGATCTGCAGGACAAGACCTATGCGTTCGAGGCGCCGCAAGGCGAAAACGATACGCTGGAATTCCGCAGCTATCAAGTGTTGGTCAGCAATGAGCTGGCCAAGCTCGGCTTCCGCCAGGCCGGCGAGGGGCAACAGCCCAAATTGCTGGTGGGCATGAAATACGTGACCATCGACCATCCGGTGCGCGTGCTGCAAGCCGACGATCCGTTCATGGGACCTTATTGGGGTCCGGGCTATGGCCGCTGGGGTTATTCGCGCTGGGGTTATCGCCCCTACTTCTACGATCCGTTCCGCTTCGGCTCGGTCACGCTGGAAGAACGCGTGCGCCACCAATACCAGCGCGAGCTGCGCATCACCATCAACACCACCACCGGCCGCAAGCTGTACGACGTGACGGTGCAAAACACCAGTCTGGTGCAGGCCACGCCCCATGTGATGCCGGCGCTGGTGCAAAGCGCGTTCACCGGCTTCCCGGGACCGAGCGGCGTGCCGCGCCGGGTCGATCTGAAGATCGAGCCGACCACGCAAACGGTGGAACAGCCGGCGCCGGCGGTGACCGGGCAGACCGCCCCGGCGCCCGCTGGAGCGCGCACCAATTGATAATAGCGCCGTACCTGGCGCGTTAATCAGCGCGGCAGATACTCGGAACAAGCAGGCAAAGTGGCTGGCATCAACATGTCGGCGCCATGACAAAAGCCCCTGGATGCCAATGCAGCCAGGGGCTTTTTGCTTACCGCGACCAGGAATTACTTGGTGACGATTTTGGCGGCTTCTTTTACGTCGCCGGTTTTTTCTTGAACTTTGCCTTCAACTTGCTTGGCCATGCCTTTAGCTTCTTGCTCTGGGGAGTCGATGATGTCGCCGACTTCTTCCTGAATTTTGCCGCCGATGTTCTTCAGTTTACCTTCGATTTGGTCTTTGTTCATGATGTGACTCCTGTGTAATTGCAAACCACAATGGCTTGGCTTGAGATACAGAATACCCACAAAGCGCTAGCTCATCTGTACGCTTGCGTACCCAACACACGAAA